>CAYSPQ010000163.1:0-4537 GCA_964432965.1 uncultured Desulfohalobiaceae bacterium | reverse complement strand
AAGTGGATCTTAAGATCAGACGGGATGGTCAGGAAAGAATAGTAACCTATCGCCTGCAATAGGCAAGAGAGCTCTTATGCCCAACCCAATACCTAAGCAAAGTTTCTCCTTTTTCGTGTTTGTTTTTTTCCTCTGCTTGCCACTAGTTGTTCCCCACTGGGCAAGGGCCCAGGAAAAGGTCTCCATGGATTTCAAGGATGCTGAAATTCAAGTTTTCATCGAGTTCATCAGCGACTTGACCGAGGAAAATTTTATCGTGGGCGAGGAGGTCAGAGGCCGTATAACTGTTATCTCTCCTGTAAAGCTGACTAAGGAGGAAGCCTACAAGGTGTTCGAGTCAGTCCTAGAAGTGCATGGATTCACTACAGTGCCCAGGGAAGGGGCGACCAAGATTGTCCCCGCGGTGGAAGCGCGCAAGAAGGGATTGGAGGTGCAGCTATATCGTGATCCCGCAAAGTGGCCACGGGATCGCATGCTTACCCGGGTTGTCCCTCTGGAGCACGCCTCTTCCGAGGAGGTGCGACAAATACTTACTCCCATGGCATCCGAGCATGGATTGCTGTTGGATTACACCCCCACGGACACCCTGATTGTTACCGATTACGAGACAAACATAGAAAAAATCCTGCAGACAGTGAAGAAGGTGGACGTGAGAACCGCGGAGACCCGTATCGAGGTCTTTGAGCTCCAGCACGGAGAAGCCCCTCATATGGCGCAAGGCCTGAACGATCTGAGGCAGGCCAGGGAAAGAGTTCTGGGTAAGAGGGCCCCTTTTCTTCATGCCGTGCCTTTTGAGCGAACCAACGCCATAGCTGTGCTCATGGAGGAGGAGATTGTGCCGGAGATCGAGGATTTCATTTCCCGGCTGGATCATCCGGACCCGGAGCCCGAATCCAGTGTGCACGTGATCAGGCTACAGAATGCTGTGGCCACAGACTTGGCCCATGTCCTGGGAGAGCTGCCGGTTCCGGAGGTAAGGGATGAGGAGGCCCTTCTTTCGGAAAGGGTAAGGATAGTAGCGGACGAGGCCAGCAATAGCCTGGTTGTTACCGCCCTCCAGGCGGAATTCAGCGCCTTGATGCCGGTGATTGAGGAGCTGGACAAGCCACAGGCCCAGGTCTACGTGGAGGCCGCGATCATGGAAGTAAGCATGGATAAGAGCCTGGACTTCGGCATCAACTGGCAGGCGGCTGGAGACCTGGGCAGCCAGGGCTTTATAGGAGGAACTGTCGGCGGTGCAGTAGGCAGAAACATCGAGGACCTCGCTCAGCAATTGGACAGATCAGGCGCATCTCTGGGCATTCTGTCCTTCCCCTTCACCTATGAAGGAGAGACCTATTACAATCTCTCCTCATTTGTGCGTGCCTCGGAAAGGGATCATCAAGTGGATGTCATCTCCACTCCGCAGCTGTTGACCATGAACAACAGTCCCGCCGAGGTGGTGGTAGGTCAGAGCCGGCCCTTCATTACCAGCAGGGAAGTCGTGGACGATCGGGAATACAGCCATATTGAATACAGGGATGTTGGCGTGACCCTGCGAGTCACTCCCAGGATAAACGAGGAGGGCTCGGTCAAGATGGATATATACCAGGAGCTGAGCCGAGTGGACCAAAGGGCTATAGAGCTGGAGGGGATCGAGGCCAGGACTCCGGTAACCAGCAAGAGAACAGCGGAAACGCGAGTGGAGGTCCGGGACGGGCAAACCGCGGTAATAGCTGGACTGATCCAGGAGGAGGAAACCAGAAGAGATGCTGGGGTCCCGTTCTTGTCCCGGATGCCAGGGTTGGGATGGCTGTTCGGGCAGACGGAGCGCGCCGAGGCAAAGGAGAACCTCATGGTCTTTCTCTCTCCGCGAGTGGTGCGCACGGAGCAGGAGATGCAGAGCATATGGTCGGACAAGAAATATTTTATGAGCGGATTGAGCTATGGAGTCGAGGGAAGGACAAAATCCCTGAGCTCGCCCATGCAGATGTCTCCTCCTTCCTGGGACCTTGATTCCCTTATAGAGTAAGCCCCATGAGATCACTGTTCGAATTTTTGATGGAGCAGGAGGTGGGGACGTCCCAAGAGATGGACGATCTTTGCAGGGAGGCGGAGCAAAGGAATTGCTCCGTGTACGATCTTCTGCTGCGGGAGCAGAGGATAAGCGAAGCGGATTTTTTGAAAAGGCTCTCCGAAGAATGGGACATCCCCTTTTGGCCAACTCTGGTGGATGTGCAAGAAGAGGTCGACCTAATAAGGGATCTTCCTATCGGCTACCTGAAAAAGCATGGCTTGTATCCCGTGCGCAGGGAAAACGGCAAGGTCTGCGTTGCTTTGAGCAATCCCTTTGTCCTGAACTCCCTGGACGACATGGCTTCCTTGTTCAATGCGCGCCCAGCGCCTGTTCTGGTCCCTTCCGAAGAAGTGATTTCAGCTATCAATAGAAGCTTTGGCCAGACGGATAGCATATCCGAGCAGATAATCCGGGATATCGACAAGGAGGAGGGCGAATTTAGCCGCCTGGAGGCGGAGAGCAGCGGCGATCTCCTGGAGGATACCAGCGATGCTCCCGTGATCAGGCTGATTAACCATATACTGGCCAAGGCTGTACAAAGCGAGGCGAGCGACATCCATCTCGAGCCCTTTGAGGACAAGCTTTTCGTCCGGCTGCGGCTGGACGGGGTTCTCTACAATTTCTACACCCTGTCCCGGAGGCTGCACGCTCCTGCTGTGTCCAGGGTAAAGGTCATGGCCGGGCTCAACATTGCAGAAAAGCGTGTGCCCCAGGACGGACGCATTGAGATTCGCATAGCGGACAGGCGCATAGATCTGCGTATTTCCTGTCTGCCCACTGTTTACGGCGAGCGTGTGGTTATGCGCCTGCTGGAGAAGGACGCCCGGCTCCTGAGCCTGAAGGAGATAGGTCTGGATACGTGGGGGCTGAACACATTGAGGAGCCTGGTTACCATGAGCCATGGCATTGTTCTGGTAACCGGACCCACGGGCAGCGGCAAAACGACTACCTTGTACTCCGGGCTGAGCTATATCAATACTCCGGATAAGAATATCCTGACTGTGGAAGACCCGGTGGAGTACCAGTTGGAGGGTATAGGCCAGATGCAGATAAATCCGGCTGTGGGACTGACCTTTGCCAAATCCCTGCGTTCCATGTTGAGGCAGGATCCGGACGTTATACTGGTGGGCGAGATCCGGGATCTGGAAACAGCGGAGATTGCGGTGCAGGCAGCATTAACCGGCCATCTCGTTTTCTCCACTCTGCACACCAACGATGCCTCCAGCGGCATAACCCGCCTTATCAACATGGGGATCGAGCCCTTCCTGGTGTCCTCCTCCTTGCGGGCCATCGTAGCTCAGCGCTTGGTGCGCATTCTCTGCAGCGCGTGCAAGAGGCCCTATTCCCTGTCGGAAAGGGAACTCCGAGAACAGGGCCTGGAAAGGTACATCTCCGCAGGGCAGACCCTCTACACCCCAGAGGGATGCGAGCAGTGCCTCCACACTGGGTACAAGGGACGAACCGCCCTGTTCGAGATCCTGCAACTGGAGGACAACCTGCAGAACCTGATTCTGAAAACCTCCGATTCCAACCGCATCCGTCGCGAGGCAGTATCCATAGGCATGAGCACCCTGCGGGACAACGGGCTAGCCAAGGCAGCCAGCGGAGTGACCAGTATAGACGAGGTGCTGCGCGTGACGCAAATCTAGGCTGCAAGCAGAAGAGCCATCTTTTACCGGAGGCTGGAAGCAGTGCTTCCGTTGCGGGGTGCAAGAAACGACTATGCCGGTGTACGAATACACGGGTTTTGATTCCCGGGGCAAGGGGAGAAAGGGGATAATTAATGCGGACAGTCCGGCCATGGCCGGACAGCGGCTGCGCAGCCAGGGTTTGTATCCGAGCAGCATAGTCGAGGTGGCAGGGGAGAAGGACTCAGGCGGCGATTCAGCCCGGCCTTTCTTGGTGCTGCGAAGGGTGAGCCAGGCTGAGCTTGCCGCCGCCATACGGCAGCTGGCCACCCTGCTTTCCGCAGGCTTGCCCCTGCTCCAGGCCCTGGATTCCATACTGGGACAAATGAAGGGCGGCGGCCTGCATAAGGTTCTGGCCCGGGTCCGGGAAAGGGTGAAGGAGGGATCCAGCCTGGCCCAGGCCTTGTGCGAGCATCCCAGGGTTTTCGACCAGATCACGGTTACCCTGGTTCAGGCCGGGGAGGAATCCGGAACCCTGGAACTGGTCATGCAGCGTCTGGCGGACTTCGGGGAGAAGCAGCAGGAGCTGCGGCGCAGGGTCCTCTCCAGCCTTGCTTATCCCGTTCTCATGTTTGTTACCGGTATGGGGGTCCTGCTGTTCTTGATGAGCTATGTCATCCCTCAGGTGACTCAGATATTTCAGGAGATGGACCAATCCCTGCCCTGGCCCACCCTGTTTTTGATCTGGTTGAGCGATGCCCTGCAGCTTTATTGGTGGCTCTATCTGCCGGTTATAGCTCTAGTGGCTCTTCTCGCCAGGCGTCTTCTGAACACCCGGCGGGGCAGGAAACTG
>CAYSPQ010000162.1:0-4575 GCA_964432965.1 uncultured Desulfohalobiaceae bacterium | reverse complement strand
GGAGTCCGGGGGCTCCCTGATAACCGAAAGCGGTAAAATAGGCATGGAGGATGTCCTGCAGGTGCGGGACGGGAGCATATAAAGCTGCTCCACGGATACGGCGAGCATAAGGAATATATGGATAAAGCCAGTCCATAAAGGAGGGAAACCATGCAAAGCGCAATGTACAGCGCGGTAAGCGGATTGTCCGCGAACAGCAACGCCATGAGCGTGATAGGCAACAACATCTCCAACAGCAACACCACCGGATTCAAGGCCGACCGGGCCCTGTTCTCCGACATCCTGGCCCAGGAGATATCCGCTGCCGGAGGGCGGGCCCAGATCGGCCGCGGGGTGAACACGGCAACCGTGGACACGGACTTCAGCCAGGGCACCTTCCAGGGAACCGGGTCCAACACGGATCTGGCGGTGGACGGCCCTGGAATGTTCATCATGGGCGAGCCGGAGACGGACGAGACCTTGTATACCAGGGACGGGGCCTTCGAGTTCAGCTCCGACGGCTTTCTGGTGAACAGCACCGGCCAGAGGGTGCAGGGATACGAGCTGGACGAGAACAACGACACAGTGGGTGATCTCACTGACGTTCAGGTGGACACCGAGGACTCCATCCCCGCCCAGCAGACAGGGACCGTGGACCTGTCCACCAATCTAAACGCGGATGCTCCTGTGATAGATGATGGTTTCGACTTAGAAAATCCCAACGAGACCTCCAACTTCGTTTCCTCGGTCAATGTGTACGATTCCCTGGGTGAGGAGCACACCTTGACCACTTATTTCACCAAGACAGACGATGAAAACAATGAATGGGTGTTTAATACCACATTGTCCGAAGAGGAAGTAGATGACGATCAGGAATGGGTAGAGGATCCGGTTAATGGAGTCGGAACCATAATGCATGGTGATATCTCTTTTAATGAAAACGGCGAAGTGGATGAAATAGAGGATAATACCACTAATCAGCTGAGCTGGGCCAATGGTGCAGCTCAGGATCAGGAAATAACCTTTGATTTTGACCTGACCCAGTTCTCCGGCCAGTCCGAGGTGGTGAGGCAGGAGCAGGACGGATACGCCTCCGGGCATCTGGTGGATGTGAACATCGACCAGGAGGGCAATGTGATCACCAACTACTCCAACGGCATGAGCGAGAATGAATACAGGCTGGCCATGGCCCAGTTCCCGAATGAGAACGGGCTGCACCGGGAGGGGGACAATCTCTACTCCGCGACAGCAGAGTCCGGACAGCCCGGCATCGGCATGCCCGGCACCTCTGTGGGAACCATACGCTCCAACTCCCTGGAGGAGTCCAATGTGGACATCGCGGAGCAGTTCACGGACATGATCACCACGCAGAGGGCCTATCAGGCCAACTCCCGCACCATCTCCACCACCAGCGATCTGCTGCAGGAAGTGATCAATTTGACACGCTAGTCATTTTGTCCCTTTGACAGGGGGTCAAAATAGTGACTTTGCAGGCCGGCCCTTTTAATGGGGGTCGGCCTTTTTGTACTCCCCGGTTTCGGAGGGGATCTTTAACAGTCAGTTCGCAGGGAAAGGTGCAGGTCAGCGGTATGCATCCCGCCCCAAAGTGGCATGTTCCTTGCTAATAGGATATCGCACAAGCCCAAGCCTAGGGACGAGATTATGGATCTGGCATCATTTTTTGGTCTTATAGCCGCAACCGGCCTCATTGCCCTGGCCATCGTCACCGGGGGGACCTTTGAGCTTTTCATCGATCCCCAGGCCATGATGGTGGTCATGGGCGGGACCTTCGGGGCCTGCATGGTGCACTATCCCTTCCATGACGTCTGGAGCGCCATCAAGGTGGGCAAGAACGCCTTTTTCTACAAGGAGAACCCACCTATCCAGGTGATCGAAAGGCTGATCCGCTTTGCCAATGTGGCTCGCAAGGAGGGTCTGCTCTCCCTGGAGGGCAATGTAAAGGAGGTCAAGGACGACGACTTCTTCGCCAAGGGCCTGCAGATGGCTGCCGACGGGCAGGAGCCGGAGACCATGCGCCGGATGATGGAGAAGGAACTGGAGTACATTCACGAGCGCCACGAAAAGGGGGCGGACATCTTTACCGCCCTGGGTGGTTACGCTCCGGCCATGGGCATGGTGGGGACCCTGATCGGGCTGGTCCAGATGCTGGCCCACCTGGACGATCCCTCCAGAATCGGTCCGGCCATGTCCATGGCCCTTTTGACCACTTTGTACGGCACCACCATTGGCAACATCATCTTCCATCCCATGGCCGGCAAGCTCAGGAACCGCAACCAGACGGAAATACTCAAGAAGAGCATGATCATCGAGGGCATCCACTCCATCCTGGTGGGGGAGAATCCCCGGATAATGGAGCAGAAACTGCACTCCTTCCTGCCTCCCAAGGAGCGCAAGAGCGTTTTCCGCTAGTAAGGGGACTGAGATATGGCGGACAGGAGCAGGGACAAGAGGAAGAGCAGCGGCGGAATGGCCTGGATGGTAACCTACAGTGACCTGGTTACCTTGCTCCTGGTCTTTTTCATTCTGCTCATCTCCATGTCCACCATAGATGAGATCAAGTTCACTCAGGCAGCCGGCTCCCTGCGAGGGGCGTTCGGAGTGTTCGAACAGGTGGGAGACGACCACATTCAGGAATCTCAGCTGGAGACCCTGAGCACCATTCAGCACGAGACGGTGCAGAGGGTCTACGAAAGGATTCGCCTGCAGATGCAGAGGATCGAGATTACCGAGGACATCGATCTGGTGGAGGACCGCGGCGCGGTCATTCTCCGGGTCAACGAATCACTGCTCTTCGACAGCGGAGAGACCAGCCTGCATCCCGAGGCCCATTCCGTTCTGGAAGAGGTGGCCGAGCTGGTCCGACCCTGGCCCCTGGATCTGCGCATAGAGGGGCATACTGACGACGTGCCGGTGGCCACGGAGGGAGTCACCAATTGGGATATTTCCGCGGAGAGGGCGCTCTCCGTGCTCAAGCACAAGGCGGACAACGAGCTGCTTCCTCTGGACCGCCTTTCCGCAGTGGGCTACGGGGAACAGCATCCTGTGGCACCCAACGACAGCCCGGAGAACCGGGCCAAGAACCGAAGGGTGGATTTCGTGCTGGAGAGCAGTAGCGGATATCAGGAGGAGCTCCCTCATTTGATCGACACCAGGCATCAGCTTCCCTTTTAAGGAACTAAACATCCTGGCGGCGGAGCAAGGGTAAACAGGCAAACGGGCTGGAGAAGCCGGAGAGGTGAAATGGCGGAAAAAGGCGGTACAGAAGGAAAGGCAGAGGCTAAGAGGAACTGGTCCATCTGGTTCATAATTTTTGTCGTTCTGCTCATTCTAATAACCGCAGGGGTAACCTCCTTCTATATGCTGGGAGGAAGCTTTGCCGGATTGGCCTCCGGCGATCCCTGGGGCGGACAGAACAGAACCGAGGCCCAGAGAGATTCCCTGGGTCCCCTGGTGGAAATGGACGAGTTCGTGGTCAACATTGACGATGGCGACCGCACGCGCTTTTTGAAAACCGGGATAACCCTGGAGGTCAGGGACTCGAGGAGCAGGGAGGAGATAGAGCACCGGATGCCCCAGATACGCGATACGGTCCTGTCCAGGGCCAGCAGCAAGAGTTATCGGGAAGTCAGGGACATGCAGGGTAAAAAGCAGCTGCGCATGGAGATACAGCAGGAGATCAACTCCATTCTGTCCCAGGGGGAAGTGAGGCAGGTGTTCTTTACCGAATTCGTCGTCCAATAGGGGGCCGGCTTGGAAAACTATCTTACCCAGGAAGAGATCAATGAGCTGATCGAGGCCATACACAGGGGCGAGATCGATCTGGAGGCGGAAAAGGAGGGCGGAGGCTCCGAGAGGGGCGTGGAGAAGCTCGACCTGTTCCGGGGGCAGGGAGCGGCAAGAGGCCGGATCTCCAACTTCGACATCATCCTGGACGCCTTTGCTCGCCACACCGGGATTTCCCAGGCCAACCGCCTCAAGCAGACCGTTTCCGTGAAGCGGGTGGCCATTGAGACCGAGGTCTTCGAGAGCTTCATCCGCAATCTACAGGAGCACGGCATTATCGCCGTGTTGCGCTTCGAGCCCCTGGAAAGCGGCGGTCTTCTGATCCTGGACTCCACTCTGGCTTTCGGGCTTATAGAGATCATGATGGGGGCAACCACGGAGGACAATCTGCACATACCGGACAGGGAAATGAGCATAATCGAGATGAATATCTTGCAGGACGTGGTCAAGGATATGTGCAGGGACTGGGAAAAGGCCTTCGAGCCCCTGGAGGAAATGAGCTGCTCCCTGGTTCAAGTGGAAACCAATCCGCGCATGGTCAACATAGTGACCCCGGAGACGGAAGTCCTGATCTCCCGGTTTTCCGTGAACGCCGGCAACCTTTTCGGGCAGATGAGCATGGTGATGCCCTATTTTGCCCTGGAGCCGTACAAGGAGCAGCTGAAGAACCGCATGCTGAACATAGCATCCCTGGTGGGAAGCAGGACCTGGGCCAATCAGTTGAAAAGCGAGTTGCTGCAGGTGCGCACCGATCTGACCGCCTGCTTTGATCAGCTCTATCTTCCCCTAAGG
>CAYSPQ010000161.1:0-4595 GCA_964432965.1 uncultured Desulfohalobiaceae bacterium | reverse complement strand
GGGAAAGAGGATAGCTAGCTTCTTTTCGCCAAAAAGAAAGAATTGTGAGCTAATTTGCCGATTTTCCAGCTTCCTTGTTTTAGAAAAGAAGCAGCGAAGATGGTCAGCATCCGGCAATGCCGACCAACCGGATGGCAACCAGCTGGGGATACCTCGAGTTGGTCTGGCGAGGGGCTCAAGCAAGCCTGGCGAAAAAAGGTAGTATAAAAGGTACAGGCGCGAGGACTTGGCTGTGGCGCAAGAGTCCACCTTCCACGCAGAATTTTTGGGTAGAGGGGAAGTAGCGCTTTATCTGCGGGGAAGGCTGGACCATGAGCAAAGCGGAGATTTATGGCGAGAGCTTTCCCACTTTCTTCAACAGCATAATCCAGGGCATGTGATCTGTGACCTGAAGCATGTCACGGGGATCAATACTGCGGGGGTCGCTCTGTTGCGCTTGCTGGAGCAGCGATGCTCCCAGAGCGGAACAGAGCTAGTCTACAGAAATCTCCCCGAGATTGCTCGCAGGTTCTTTCAGGCCAAAACCACATCTGATTGGCAGCATGGGCTAGCTTTCGAGCCATTGGGCATCCCCGCGCCGGTGAATCGAGTGGGAGCTTGGGTCGCGGGACACTTTAGGGGAGCCCATCAATTACTGTACTTTTTAGGGGAGGTGGTTGCGGCCGGATTGACAGTTCTGCGACATCCCTCGCGGTTTAGATGGGATGAATTCTTCCGTCATCTGGAAGAAGTGGGGGTTAAAGCGGTTCTGCTTATTTGCATACTCAACGCCCTTACCGGCCTGATCATGGTTTATCAAGGGCTGCCCATGGCCAGAAGCATAGGAGCCGACATCCTCATAGTGGACATGGTTGTCCGTTCTGTTGTGGGCGCTATGGCCCCGGTTCTTACAGCTATTCTAATAGCCGGACGATCCGGAGCTGCTTTTGCCGCAAATATTGGAACCATGAAGATAAGACAGGAAGTGGATCTGTTGTCCGTCCTTAATCTGAACATTACCGGATTCCTGGTGCTTCCGCGTGTCCTGGCGGTTGCAGTAGCGACTCCGCTTTTGATCATCCTGGCTTTCGCTTTCGGTGTGTTTGGCGGAATGGTTACCAGTAACATTGTAGTGGATATACCTGTATTGCTCTATCTGGAAGAAACCAGAAATTCTCTGGAAGCTTCCATGATCTACTCCGGATTGATGAGGGGAGCGGTCTTCGGCATGATTATTGGGCTTACCGGATGCTTTCAAGGCATGCAGACCGGGGCAAGCGCCGGCAGTGTCGGATTGCAGGCTACTTCCGCCACGGTCAAGAGCATTATTTTGATAATCATGGCGGACACAGTGTTCGCCATTTCTCCGCTACCCTAGCTGGTTCGGCGTATCCGGAAAGGCCTTGCGCGAATGCGAAGGACCTTCGCTTCTTCTTTTACCCTTAGAAGAGGTGAAACAATAGTGAACTATATTGCTTTTTTTGTTTCTTTTGGAGAAGAAACTGCTAGCTAGTGCCCGGAAGGAAGTCTGGTTAAGAGGTTCGGAATTCTTTATGCTCGAGGGAAGCCAGGCAGGATTAAAAGCCGAGAGTGAAATCATCCGAGTGGAAAATCTCACCCTTGGCTACGGCGATACCAATATTTTGGAAGATGTCAGCTTTTCCGTCTACGAGGGCGAGGTATTTGCGGTGTTGGGCCCCAGCGGCTGCGGCAAGAGCACTCTTTTCCATGCCCTGATAGGGTTGCTCCCCGCCAAAGGCGGAAGGATAGTTATTCACGGCGAAGATATCGGACCCGGCGGCAGTTGGGAATCCCTCCGCATAGCCAGGGAGAACCTGGGAGTTCTTTTTCAGTCCGGGGCTCTTTTGGATTGGCTTAGCGTGGGAGAGAATATAGCCTTTCCCTTGAGAGAATTCACTGACTTGCCTGAAGAGCTGATCCAGCATATCGTTCAATTGAAGCTGGAATTGGTTGGGCTGCAGGGCAATGCTGAGAAAAGGCCTTCCGAGCTGAGCGGAGGCATGGTACGAAGAGCGGGGCTGGCCGCAGGAATGGCCCGGGATCCCAAAATCCTGTTCTGCGACGAGCCTACCTTTGGCCTGGATCCCAATACGGCCAGGGGAATAGACGAGTTGCTCATCGAGATGCGCAATTTTCTCAATGTGACCATTGCTGTTGTGACCCACGTGGTGCCCACTCTGGAAAATATATCTACCCGATGCATAATGCTGGACAAGGAGTCCAAGGGCATTATAGCCTCGGGACAATTACAGGAGCTGCAGGAGAATGCTTCTGATTCCAGAGTTAGAGGGTTCTTCCAGCGCAGAATAAAGCAAGGGTGACCAAATTCATGCTTTCCGACACCAACTACTTCAAGATAGGCCTGTTTTTTCTGGTCAGTGTCTTCTTGTTCTTTGCAGGCCTTTTCTGGATTGGGAGCGTGACCTACCTGCAGGAGACCGAGGAATACGTGACCTATGTTGATGCCTCTGTGGAAGGCGTAAGCCCGGGTTCTCAAGTCAGGTACCGAGGACTGGAGGTGGGCCGGGTGGAGGAGGTGGCTCTGGCCCCGGACGGTAGGCTGATCCAGGTGGATATGGCTTTATACTCCGATTTTCAGGTGAATGAGGCTATAGCCGCCCAGCTAAAGCTCAGAGGAATGACTGGTGAACGCTATCTTTCCCTGGTGGAAGCTCCGGAGAATCTACAGGAAGTGACTCCCAGCCTGGAATTCGAGGTGCAGCGAAGGCTGATACCCTCGGTTCCGGGTAGAATGGAGAGAGTGACGCAAGCCCTGCAGAATGTATACCGGGATATGCAAGACATGCAGATGCGAGAGCTGACCTCAAGTTGGAGGCAGGTGGCGGTTAGTGCTAACCAGGTTTTGCAGGACGAGGATCTGGACTCTGCGCTTAGCGAAACCGAGGCTCTGCTTGGTCATCTTCGAGGAATTGCATCCGAATTCAGGAAAAGGGATTCGGTGCAGCAGTGGGAGCGCGTCCTGCACCGTCTGGCCCTGGCAGCGGAAGAAGCGGAAGAGGCGAGCGCTTCCCTTAGGCAACATCTGGATGCCCTGCCCCCGGAAAGCCTGCCGAAGATAACAGGACAGACCAGGGACACTCTCCACCAGATCCAGGTCTCCACCAATGCCACGGAGCAGCGAGTCGAGGCAGTAGTGCTTCAGCTCCGGCGGAGCATAGTGGAGCTGAACCGGGCGATTTCACAGGTTCGCAGCTTGGCCGAGACACTGGAAAGCGATCCAGGAAGGCTGCTCCTGCCCCCGGAAGAGAGCGAGGATCCCTTTGGGAGATGAGTATGAGCATTCGCCATACACTCTTGGCAATGGCGGCGTTGTTTTTTGCCCTGTTGGCAGGGGGCTGTACCCCTTTCCTGTTCTCCAGCCCTTCCGAGCCGACGATCCACTATCGGCTGGATTACAATGATCGCATTGTGCAATGTGATTACAGCCTGGACAAGACATTAAGGTTCCTGGACTTTACCTCCTCTGAAGAATTCAACCGGCTGGAGATGGTTTACTGGGGCGAGAACCACACAGTGCGATTGTCTCAGTCCAGAAAATGGGTGACCACTCCCGGAGTTCTGCTGGCGGAGAATCTTCGGAAGGATTTGGCCGATTCGAATTTGTTCCAGGATATCCTGAATGGAGTCGATCCGGATCTGGCCGAGCTGGAGCTTGCAGGCAGGATAGAGGCTTTCGCTCTAGAGGAAGTGGAGTCCGGCTATAGGGCGGTTATTCGGGTCAAGACAAGGCTGAGTGAGGCCAGAGCTGAGAAGGGCCCCTTATTTCAAGAGACATATTCTCTTATGGGCGAGTCCTTTCCGGAGAGGGACCCCAAAGTGTTCGTTCGGGAAATGAGCAAGTTGGCTGGCGAGATCTCCAGGCGGATGCAGTCTGACTTGTGCCGATGGGCAAAGGATAGATGAAAGCTACACCTGGCATGAACAATCAATGACTACTCTCTAAGTGCTTTACCGGATAGACTAGAGGAATAAAAATTCCACCAAGTAAAGGAGCAGGCCAATGGCCAATGATACCACGATAGGCATAATAGGGCTGGGACATATGGGTTCCGCCCTGATCAGGGGCTGGTCCGGACAAGAGGGTCTGCGTCTTTTGGGTTATGACGCCGATCAACAACAGATGGATAAGTTCGGAGAGACGGAAGATCCGCAAAAAAAGGAGTCCCTGCAGGAGATGGCAGAGGAGAGCGAATACTTGGTTCTGGCGGTAAAGCCACAGCAAATGCTTCTGTTGCTGCAAGATCTCTCGCCGTTCCTTAGGGGAAAGCATTGCTTGATCTCCGTAGCGGCTGGAAAGAGAATGGAAAGCCTGGATCAATACAGCGGCGGCATATGTCCTGTAGTCCGTGTAATGCCCAATATGCCGGCTCTCGTGGATGCCGGGTGTTTTGCCCTTTGCTTGCAGGATCCACGCTTGTCCCAGGAGCAGTACCACTTTGTCCAAAAGGTATTCCATGGTCTGGGCAGGGTATATATTCTGCAAGAGGAGCACTTCGATGCCTTCACTGCGCTCATGGGCTCAGGGCCGGCCTATGTCTACTACTTCATGGAGAGCTTGATCGAGGCTGGAGTAA
>CAYSPQ010000160.1:0-4640 GCA_964432965.1 uncultured Desulfohalobiaceae bacterium | reverse complement strand
TAAAGAATATTAAATCCTGTCTAGCAGGTATCCTCTCGGGGGCTAGCTATTCGTTTCTTCTTCCCCAAAAAGAAAAAATGACGTGAGATAATCCACCGATTTTCTTGCTTCTTCTTTTGAAAAAAGAACAAGCTATGTCCACGATATGGACCAATATTTTCCTTCCCCCACAGTTGTTGAGCTGAAAGACCAGGCAAAATGAAAAAGCCTTGCGAGTTACCAGGACAGGTGAAGGCACCCAAACCGTAAAGGAGGCACTATGAGCGATATCTTGGAAGTTATCCGCAAACGGCGCTCTGTTCGAAAATTCACTGAAGAGGAAATCTCTTCTGATCAGCTGCAAACCGTTCTGGAAGCTGGAAGATGGGCTCCTTCCTGGGCTAACACCCAATGCTGGGAGGTGGTTATCGTCAGAAGCCAGGAAAAGAAGGAAGCACTGAAGGAGACATTGGTCAAGGGCAATCCGGCAGCCAACGCCCTGACCCAGGCTCCGGTAGTTCTGGCCATCTGCGGCAGGGTCAAGACTGCAGGATATTACAAAGGAGAGGTAACCACTAAGTTCGGAGATTGGCTCCTTTTTGATCTGGGCCTTTTCACCCAGAATATTTGCCTTGCTGCAGAGGAGCAAGGGCTTGGCACAGTTATCGTGGGGCTCTTCGATCATGACCGGGCCAAGGAAATCCTGGCCGTTCCCCAAGAGGTGGAACTTGTAGCCATTCTTCCTCTGGGCCGTCCAGCTCATGAACCCAAGGTACCGGAAAGGCGTTCCATTGAAGAATTCACCCATGAAGAGCAGTACTAAAAACTAGCTGGTATCCTCTCGGGAACCAGCTAGTCGTTTCTTTTTTCCAAAAAAAGTGGTGGAGGCAATCCAATTAGTTAACTACGTCTTCTTTTTACAACGGAAGAAGAGAAGCAAGTTGCCATCCGAAAAAGGGAGTTTCCGGATGGCAACTTGCCAAAATAAATATAGTTTGCGGGAGTCAGTCTTTTTCAATTATCGGGAGCCTCAAGCAGAAAACCGCCGTCGCGGCAACGCTTTGTCCAAGCTGGCCCAGAGTCAAGTCAAGGGATATTGATCCCGAATTGAGTACATGCAGATAGAAAACTATCCACGCTTGACCATGCGGGGCTTGCTCCCTTCTTGAGGACCCACTATCCCATCCTGTTCCATCTGTTCCACATAGCGTGCGGCCCGATTAAAACCGATGCGAAGCTGGCGCTGGATCATGGAAATGGAAGCCTTGCCCTCCTCCTGCACGAACTTTATAGCTTGTTCGTAGAGCGGATCCTGGGATAGATCATTGGCTTCACCATTACGGGATCCGTTCTTGCCCTCCTCCCTCCACTGCTGCAAGTCCACCTCGCTTTCCGCCACTGGGCACTTGCCCTTCCAGAAATCTATAACCGCGGAAATCTCTGCATCACTCAAGAAAGGGCCATGCAATCTCTCCAACCGACCTGCGGTGGATTTGAACAAAAGATCGCCCTTGCCCAGCAGGTATTCAGCTCCCCCGGTATCCAGGATGGTTCTGGAGTCGTGCTTGGAACTCACCTGAAAGGCGATCCGGGCCGGAAAATTGGCCTTGATCAGTCCGGTAACCACATCCACGGAGGGACGCTGGGTAGCCAGGATGATATGTATCCCCGCTGCCCTGGCCAGTTGAGCCAAGCGAACAATGCTGCCCTCCGCTTCCTTGCCGGCGGTCATCATCAGATCAGCCAATTCGTCGATAATAATGACCAGAAAGGGCATATATTGCCTGTCCTGCACGGCTTCGGGATCCTTGCGCCGCAGTTCTCGCAGCTTTCGGTTATAGGATTGGATATTTCGCACGCCTAGAGCGGACATGGCCTCGTATCGCGTCTCCATCTCCTGGAGGGCCCAATTCAGGGCCGCCTTGGCCAAGTCCATCTCCGTTACCACCGGATGCACCAAATGCGGAAGATCCCCGTATTCCGCCAATTCAATGCGCTTGGGATCAATTAGCAGAAGTTTGACCTCCTCCGGGGAAGCCTTAAAGATCAGGCTGAGGATAATCCCGTTCAAGCAAACGCTCTTGCCCGTCCCTGTAGCCCCGGCAACAAGAAGGTGGGGCAATTCGGCAAGATCCTCCACCCGCGGAGACCCTTCTATGGTTTGTCCCAGGGCCAGCGGAAGCGCACCCTTGGTCCTGGAAAATTGCTTGGATTCGATTATTTCCCGAAAATAAACCGTTTGCCGACGTCTATTGGGCACCTCGATGCCCACCATGTCCTTGCCCGGTATTGGGGCAACAATACGCACAGCATAGGCTTTTAGAGCCAGGGCCAAATCATTGCTCAAGTTGGCAATGCGGTTGATCTTAATTCCCGGAGCCGGTTTGAACTCGAACATGGTCACCACAGGGCCGGATTGAACTTCCATCAGCTCGCCCTTGATGCCGAAGTCGGACAAACAGGACATGAGGCGCTGGGAAAGCTCTTCGACCTCCTCGGCGTGAGTGGGGGAACCCTTCTCCGGAACAGGAGTCAAAAGATCCGGATCAGGGTAGCCACCGGCTTGTTTGATTGTCCTGCCTGCCTTAGTCCGCCCGGTATCCTTCCTGCCACCCTTGTTCGACTTTGCAGGACCGGCTTCCTTGCCCGCACTCCTTGCCTCCGGCAAGGCAACCCTGCCCTCTGCTTCCCCCTCGGCGGTCTTCTTGTTTACATAAGCCTTGACCGGATTTCTTCGGAGAAGGGCAAAGGGATAGCGAAACATCCTTTTCATTGTCTCCCACAGAAAAAGAGGAAAAGAGGTTATACGCTCTGCCGCTCCACTCCAAGTGTGTCCGAAAGTGAGCTGTATTCCCAGCAGCAGCAGGAAAAGCCACAAAAGCAGGGCACCGGCAAAATGCAAATATGCTGTGGCCCATGAATAAAGGACGGAGCCTAACAGGCCTCCTCCTTGAATTCCGGCCGCTTCTATGCCTCGGCCCCACGGGCTGGACATCAATCCAAGCAGACAGAGAAACAGGAGGAATAAACCAACCCAACGGTGGATATAAGGACGAAGGCGGGTGTGTAAAAGGCTCCCTCCACTCACGATCAGAATGGGCACTATATACCAGGCAACCAGTCCGAAGCCCTGGACCAGGATTCCGGAAAGGTAGGCTCCGACCACGCCTGCGGCGTTTTGCAGCTCCAGGGTCGGACTGACTTGCTGATTGAAGGTGGGATCCTGCGGCGAATAAGTGGCCAGACTGAGCCCTACGAAGGCACAAAAGAACAACAGGGCAAGGCCGCCAACCTCCCGGGAAATCTTGTTCAAATCAGTCATGATTGATGGGGCCAGTTTCCAATCTTCTCCTAGCTAATTAGACAGGGGCCTTATTCCCTTCCCAGGTATTCGCCATTGCGGGTGTCCACTTTGACCCTGTCCCCCACATCGACAAACAAGGGGACCTGCACAACCACCCCGGTCTCCAGGGTGGCCGGTTTGGTGGCTCCAGTAGCGGTATCACCTCTAATACCCGGCTCGGTATCTGTCACTTCCAGCACTACTGTGCTGGGCAAAACGATGTCTATTATCCTGCCGTTATAAAGAACAACCTTAATCTGCTGTCCTTCTGTAAGATACTCTGCTTTGCCTTGCAGATCCTCCGCTCTAGCTTCGATCTGCTCAAAGGTGGCGAAATCCATAAAGGTGAGCAGGTCGCTGTCTCGGTAGAGGAACTGCATCTCCCTGCTTTCCAGATCGGGACGGACTATCTTCTCTCCGGACCGAAATGTATGCTCTACAATCCCTCCGTTCAAAAGATTGCGCAGCTTAGTCCAGATAGTGGCCGCCCCACGTCCGGACTTGGAATGCAGAAAATCCACCACCTCGTAAGGTTCTCCATTCAGCTCGATTTTCAATCCGTTGCGAATGTCACCGGTGCTGTACATGAAAAATGCGCTCCTTATCTACTTTTACCCTCTCAAATACAAGTTCATAAATTCCTCCACCATCCCCCGAATACAAAAGTCGATGATAGTTCAGGACACTACTCCATAAGCCAATATAGTGCTTGCACAGCAAACACATAGCTCCAGATTCCGAACCCGCAGATAACACCTTTGCAGTGCGGGGCGATCAGGCTTTGATGACGCAGAGGATTGTGGCGTGCATGAACATTGCTCAAGTGCACCTCAATGCAGGGAATATCTATCCAGGCCAAGCAATCGGCCAAGGCAAGGCTGGTATGAGTATACGCCCCGGCATTGAAGGCAATGCCGTGTATTCCCTCGTCCACCGCCTGCTCCAGACGATCCACAAGCGCCCCCTCGCTGTTGGACTGGTAATGCGTCAAGCTAATCTGAGCGGCTCGCTCTCCCATTACCTGTTCCAAAAGGTTGGGTAGCTCGCTAAGGGTCCTATCCCCGTAGACGTCAGGCTGACGTCTGCCCAGAACCCCGAGGTTCGGACCGTTCAAGATCAATAATTGCTTGTTGAGCATATGTCCATGCCGTGAAGGACGAAACCGCAATTAAGCTGCAGTTACTTGGGTTCCTCGGGAACTTCAGGCTCCTCGGGTTCCTCCACTGGATCCACAACGACTTCGGGTTCCTCCCTTTCCACTTCCACGGGCTCCGGTTCCGGTTCCTCTTCTTCCACAACCACAGGAGTGACCTCAGTT
>CAYSPQ010000159.1:0-4678 GCA_964432965.1 uncultured Desulfohalobiaceae bacterium | reverse complement strand
GATCTCCTAGGCGATATAAAGAATTACCCTTGCCCATAGCGGCAGTCAGGCTCTTAGGCCACCGGGACAGATCAGCATCGTATCCTCTACTTGCGGATTCCCACTGTTCAGCCTGCTCCAGTCCGAGAACTGCTTGCAAATAGCGTTTGCGCTTTGCGGTCTCCGGCATCGCGCCAGGAGCTAGCACCAACAGGCCCCAATATTCGCCTCTGCCCCAAGTGCGGGTAAAGTTGCTAAGCCCCCGTTCCAACTCCTCTCTATCTCCGGAATGAAGGATTATCTGGTCCTTGTCCAGATCATACCCCACGACCACTGCATAGTGCCAACTCGGCAGCCAACTCAGCCCCAGGTTCTGCAGCACCAGGACTGGATGCCCGGCTGAGACTTCCTGTATAAGCTCCTGGATTCCATATATCTCATAGGCAAGGAATCCTCTATTACGAGAGGCGGCTTTCAAATCAGCCTGAAAAGTTCCTTGACGACCCGGTGTAAAGAGTTCCTTTCTCAATTTCGCAGGAGAAACATCCACGTCGTTCCAGCCTAGAACCATGGCCAGGGCGGCTGGGCCGCACTCATGTTTTCCCTGGGCATAAAAGGGCACGGAAAGAATACGCTCGGAGGGCGAATGGGAGGAAATCTGTGCCAAGTCGGCCCTTTTTGGGGCACAACTTGGCACAACTAGGACTGCAAAAAAAAGCAGCAAAATAGTTGGTATTCTACAAAAAAACCAAAGCAACCGGATCATTTCTTTACGAAGTGGAAGACATCGGTGAATCCGAGGATGTCGGTGACCAAAAGAACCAGAAAAACGAAAACCGCAGCCCCCACAAGAGAGCTTACTGGACCTTCGCCTGCCGGAAGGGTCTCCATCCTTTGCGAAACACGGGCCATCTCCTGCTCAGTCAAGGCCTTAACCCTAGCCTCGGCTATTTCCGGATCCACACCCATATCCTGCAGTTTGTGCTGAACCTCATCGCGCTCCAACATGCTCAGCAGCCTATCTTTATCCAGCTCATTACTTTCCTTTTGCAGGACTTGTGAAGTTTGTATCATGCCTGCAGACGCCGGCGCAAAGCCCATGACCATGCTTGCGAAAATCAACGTCATTATCATTATAACGGCAACCGGCTTACGAACAAAGTTTATGCAATCCATTTAGCCTTTCCTCCTGTTTGTAGCCTGATCCGGCTTTATTCTTGCTACAATAAAAGGGGATGTTTCAATATATAACATAACGGATTCAATGCCAAGTGCAAGCTGCACCTGTCACAAGTCCTTGAACACATTTGGTTACAAATTGATGCCTCCTCAGTCAATGAAACTAGAGCTTGACTGTTACCTGATCATGGGTCTTGTATTTGTGACGCACGATGCCACTCTTTTTTGTAGCGATCTTTGAACTCCTGTAAGGCGCGTTTAAGATCCTCGGTATCCTAGAAGTTGTACAAACGAAAAAGGGGTTACAAGCTAAGTTTGTAACCCCTTTTTTGTTTAATGCCCCCGGGAGGATTCGAACCTCCGGCACCGGGATTAGGAATCCCGCGCTCTATCCTGCTGAGCTACGGGGGCACAATCGTTCGGAAGACCGGCTGCGCACAGGCAAAAGCTAATCCATGTGGCTGTCTTTGTCAAAAAGGCGGCCTAGCCGGATTCTTTTTCCTTCAGGGCAGCGATGCGCTGCTCAATGGGCGGGTGGCTCATGAACAGCATCTTCCAGCCGTAGTTGCCGGTCTTGCCGTTTATTCCGAAGGAGCGCATCTGGTCCGGCAGCGGCTCCTGCATGCTCTTGCGCAGCTTGTCCAGTGCGGCAACCATGTTGTTCGTTCCGGCCAGTTCCGCGCCTCCGGAGTCAGCCCTGAACTCCCGCATCCTGCTGAACCACATTACGATGGTGCTGGCCAGGATGCCGAAGACGATCTGGGCCACTATGGTGGTCACAAAAAAGCCCAGTCCGTAGCCCTCCTCGTTCTTCAGGATGACCTTGTCCACGAAAAATCCCACGATACGGGAGAGGAAGATTACAAAGGTGTTCACCACACCCTGGACCAGGGTCAGGGTCACCATGTCCCCGTTGGTCACGTGGCTGATCTCGTGACCCAGGACAGCCTCTATCTCCTTCTTGTTCATGTTTTTCAGGAGCCCGGAGCTTACAGCCACAAGTGCGGCGTTTTTGTTGTACCCCGTGGCGAAGGCGTTGGGAGCCTGGGAGTCGAAAACAGCCACTTCCGGCATGCCGATGCCCGCGGCAGAGGCCTGTCTGCGCACTGTCTCCAGGAGCCAGTTCTCCAGCTCAGATCTGGGCTGCTCGATTACCTTTGCCCCTGTGAGCCTCTTGGCCATCCACTTGGATATGAGCAGGGAGATGAAAGATCCCCCAAATCCAAGTACCGCAGCGAAAACCAGCAGCTGGCCCAGGTTTATGCCTACGCCGCTCTCCTCCAGATAGTGATTGACCCCCAGCAGGCTGGTTATAATGAACAGCACGGTTATTACAGCAATGTTGGTGGCGATGAACAAAAATGCCCTCTTCATTTCCCTTGCAACCTCCTTGTTCTTCGGCTAAAGATTTACAAATGCCCATTCATTCCAAAAAGTTGTCAACTGAGTAATTATTAAGCAGAAGATCGGGATTGTCAATACTGAACTTGCATTGACATTTGTAGACGACCGGTCTAGGAGAGGGATATGATAGAACAGGCCACGGCCTCCAGGGAAAGGGAGCAGACCAGAGAGCGCATCCTGCGCGTGGGTGCCCGGATCATCCACCGCAAGGGGTTCAACAATGCCGGAATCCAGGAGATTCTGCAGGAGGCCGGCATCCCCAAGGGATCCTTTTATTACTACTTTCAAAGCAAGAAGGATTTCGGCCTTCAGGTCATCGAATACTACGAGAGCCAATTGCTCAAGCTCCTTCAAAAGCACATGGCCAGGCTGGATCTGCCCCCCCTGGAGAGATTACGGCTCTATTTCCGCGATATTCGCGCAGGCCTGGAGAAGGAGAGCTGCCGTGGAGGCTGTCCGGTGGGCAATCTGGCCCAGGAGATGGCGGACCTGGACGAATCCTTTCGCAATCGGCTGAATTGGACCTTCCGGAGTCTGCGAAATGGTTTCGCGGAAGCGCTGGAGGAGGCAGCCGAAAGAGGGGATCTCGGGCTCGCACAGAGCCCTACCGAGTTGGCGGAATTCATTATGAGCAGCTGGCAGGGCTCCATCCTTCAGGTGAAGGTGGCCAAGAGCACTGAGCCCCTGAAGCGCTTCGAGAAGCTCGTCTTCAATCGGATATTCGCCTGCCCGGAAGAAGGGCAGGAAACATGACAACGACAGCTACTGGCAACAATCTCCCGGGAAGGAGGCAATTATGAGCGATATCTACGAAAGGCTGGCCGATCA
Organism: uncultured Desulfohalobiaceae bacterium; assembly: GCA_964432965.1. Lineage (GTDB taxonomy): Bacteria > Desulfobacterota > Desulfovibrionia > Desulfovibrionales > Desulfothermaceae > JAIPDU01. Next base: position 1,288 of record CAYSPQ010000159.1, on the reverse strand, counting down.
CCTGGACAAGCTCCCGGGTGGATATCCGCGCACGGAATCCGGAGTGGAGCTGCGCATACTCAAGCGGCTGTTCTCTCCGGAGGACGCGGAGCTCGCTTTGCAGTTGGGCATGATCCCCGAGACACCCAGTCAGATCGCGGAAAGGCTGGGGCGGGACAGGGAGGAACTAGCCCGGAACCTGGAGGACATGTCCCGAAGGGGCTTGATCTTCCGCTCCAGCAAGGGGGAGGAGCCGTCCTACATGGCCTCCCAGTTCGTGGTAGGCATTTGGGAATACCAGGTGAACAACCTGAATCAAGAGCTCATACGGGATTTCAACGAATATGTCCCTTATTTGATGCGAGCTTCCCTGATGGAGGCGGATACGAAGCAGCTCCGGGTGGTTCCCGTTTCTGAGAGCCTGGAGCCGGAAACATCGATTATGCCCTATGACCAAGCGGAGGAGATAGTTGGGTCCCAGTCCAAGATAGTGCTCGCTCCCTGCATCTGCCGCAAGGAGCACAGCATGGCCGGAGACGCCTGCCACAGATCCCAGGAGACTTGCCTGGTTTTCGGAGGAGGGGCTTTTTTCTACGAGGAGAACAACCTGGGCAGGCCTGTCTCCGTTGAGGAAGCACTGCAGGTGTTGCGCAAGAGCCGGGAGGAAGGACTGGTGCTGCAGCCGGGAAACGCCAGGAGGCCGGTGAATATGTGCCTCTGCTGCGGCTGTTGCTGCCAGGTCCTCAAGAACCTGAGGGGTCTGGAAAGGCCGGCTCAGGCGGTACACAGCAACTTTCAGGCGGAAGTGGATGCACAGAGTTGCACCGCCTGCGGGGCATGCGAGGAATATTGCCAGACAGAGGCCATTGCTGTATCCAGGGAGACTGCGGAGGTGGATCTGAACAGATGCATCGGGTGCGGTCTCTGCGTTGGCGCCTGTGAATTCGGAGCAGCCAGGCTGAGACCCGTGGATCCGGAGAAGCAGTACGAGCCCCCCAAGAACGTGGTGGAGACATATACCCGGATCGCCCAGGAAAGGGGCCTTATCTAGCAAGTTTTCCGGGGCTGACTGCTCCCCCTGGTTTTAAAAGGGTTGCCCGGATGCAACTGCAAAAATTAACCCGACTTCAATTGAGCGGTTCCATCATGTGTCTTCTTTGGGGGCTACGCCCCCAAACCCCGATTGCCGCGACTAACAACAAGGCTTTTAAAGAAAGCCTTTATCATCTAATGGCTCGCAGGACGATTGCAAATGTTTAATAAAATCAAGCAGATCACCTAAACTGAGCGATAAAACCGCTCAGTTTAG
>CAYSPQ010000158.1:0-4680 GCA_964432965.1 uncultured Desulfohalobiaceae bacterium | reverse complement strand
AAAGGGTTCGCCCTTGTCCAAGCCGAGGGAGCTCGTTTTGTGCAAGCGCCCCCTTTTCCCAAGTGCAGCCTCTGCACTTCTTGTGCAGCTTCGTTCACAAGATGGCAAAAGCTTGTCTCCATCCGTAAACCAGCTCCTGGTTTCCATTTTCCAAAAAGACCAGGGAAGAGGCTAGATAATGCACTGATATTCCAGCTTCTTCTTTTGAAGAAAGAAGAAGTTAGGCTGTTTGCCATCCGGATGATCAACTTTGCGAATGCTATCCTTTTAAAGGGTTACGCGAGCAATATCCCCCGAATTCGGGCCTTCTCTGCCTTTGGCATTTCTCTTGCTACAAGAGGGCGAAAAGGAAAAACTAAATCCAAACCCTAGGAGGGAGAGGTTATGAGCCGAATTCTGAAAATTGTCCTGGGTGTCTCTGTGACTGCGTTAATTTTTGCTGCATCCCTGGGCTGGGCCCAGCCGGGAGCCAATAGTCCGGGAGGAGCCGCTGAAGGCGTTCAGCAGCAAGAAATGACGCATCAAGTGAATAACTCTGAAGAAAACCGTGCCTACGGTGAGCGGGAGTACGGTGAGAGACGCCGGGAGGGGCCCTATTCCGAAAAGAGGCAACAGCGCGGTCCCCGAAGAGGCGAAAACAGGGGGGATCGTTCTGAAGGATACGAGCATCACCGCGGTTGGCACGGCGCCTGCCCAGCCTGGAATCGATAGGAATAGCTCTAATAAGGCCTTTCCGAAGTGCATGTCCGGGTCCGCGCCTCTCGGGGCGGGCCCGGCTTTTTTTGCTGAGCTGCCGGGGCCGTGTTTGGCCGGCAAGCTTTTTACTTGACATTGTAGTTCAGCTGCCGGGAGCACTAACTTACATGAACATGCTAGGGGAACAAGTAATGAATCAGACTTGACAAAACAGGAGCGGTTCCGCGGGCAAACAGCCAAGCTGCCCGCAGCTTGATCAGGAGGGGTTATTTTTCAAGAGGAGAGCCGGAGTCGAAGAGGGGATATTTGCTCGCTTCGGCAGTGGGGGCACCTGGAAGGCCTCTTGAAGTCCTTCCGCTTCTTAAAGCTGAAGCCGCATTTCCTGCATTGCGGCGGGACCTTCTCCAGCTCCCTTCCCGCTCTCTTGAGAGACTTTTCCACATGGGGCAGATGCGAGACAAGATCCTTCTCCGTTACCTGCAGCAGCTTGGACAGGTCCCTAAGGGACAGGGGATCTTCCGCCTCCTGCAGCTCGGTTGCGATTTGATGCCTCAGTGTTCCCTGCCTGTTCATGCTGGTCTGGAAAACGTATGTATTCTGCTACCGCTCAGGCACAGCCAAGACTTACCTTATTCTCTCCCTTGCACGAGGGCTGACTCAGGCTCTACTCCACCAGGCGCTTTGTATTGCACGGCCAGGTCAGAAGACATCCCAGCAGGAAGAGAGCTGTGACTCAACAAGAACGCGATGCATTACAAGTACAGAATAAACCATTAGGCAGTGAAGCGTCCAGCTTCTGCGGCAAAGCGGGGAAAACGTAGCCAAAAGCCACCGCTGTTCCTGTTTCCGGCTTCAGAAAGTGCCCTTTGCCCCTTGCCTGCTTCTGCCTTGCCGCTGGCAGCAACTTCCTGCTCCTTACCGTGTAGCCGCCTCTTTCCCAGGACGGAAAAAGAAGGCAACCCGCCAAGGCAGGGCTGGGCAATCGTTTCCCTGGACTGCTGTTTTTGCCGGCCGTCCGGGCTATGCTTTGCTACTTCAGCTGCAGCCTTTGCTTAACTTCCTGCAGCTGCTGGCAAGGATCCATGCTGCGCAGACAGAGGCATCGCTGTAGGGCATGGGAGTGCGCCAGACCGGGATCCAGGGTGAGGAGGATGCGTTTCTGCTCCCTGCTGATGCAAGCCAGATCTTCGTATCCGCATAGGCTGCGTTTCTGCTGTCCTTTATGAAGCTACTGCCACTGTCGAATCCTCTCTAATACATGATCAACCCGGAGGGCAAGCTTATGATCCTGATATGGCAGGCAACGGTTTTTGCAGAGCTGCGGGATGCGTGCTTGCCTTTACGATTACCGCTTGACCTGTGGGCGATGCTGTCGTGAAATGAGATTGTGGATAGGCATCCTGATTACCCGCAAAATGGAGGACAGGATATGAGCAATGAGGAGCTTCCGCGAAACTATCGTTTGATGCTGGAGCAGCATCCGGAGTACATGCAGGCCCTTTCCCGTCTGGGCCAGACCGTGCGCCAGGAGGGCCCTTTGCAGGAGAAGACAATAGAGCTTCTGCAGCTGGTTACTGCAGCAGCCCTTCATCTGGAGGGAGCAGTGCACAGCCATGCCCGCAGGGCGCTGCAGGCCGGGGCAAGCGCGGAGGAGATACGCCATGCCCTCATCGCCATGACTTCCACCGCCGGATTCCCTACAGTTGCGGCTGCCATGAGCTGGGCCCGCGACGTGATCGGGGAATAGCCGCCCGCTGATCCGGGGCGCGAGATACACCGGGATAAAGGATCAGTTGAGCCCTGCAAATACAGCCGGATACAGGGCGTGTTCTGTGTGCCTCGTGTGCCGGCGGTTTCTGGCAAAAGCGGCCTCCAGGACGCATCCTGAATTGAGGCACAGTAGAATTGCGTGATCGGTTCTGGGGAACAAGGCGGACAACAGCACCTCCTGCCCTGGCCGGAGGAAATAGTGCCTGGGCAGGAAGGGCTCGAATGGCAGGGGTCTAAGGCAGATCCGAGGTAGCAGTTGTGTTTTATCACCTATCCTTTTGGGAGGGAGGCCGCAACGACCGCTACTGGAGCAGGGGAACGTGATTTGCAGCACCCGCAATTCGGGCCCCGCAAAGGGACCATAGCCGTCAGGCACCCCGGGAGCTGCGGGAGGGAACCAATCTGCCTGCGGCGCTTCCCAGCAAATTAAAGCCCAATCCGGGCAGCAGCCTAAGGGCTCCTTGCCTGCGGAACTTGTCCATCACCCTCAACACCTGGCGGGATCTGTAGAAATCGTGGTTGATGCGGCGACGCAGCTCCCTCATCTTCTGCGGAGGACAGTGGTCGGAGTAGATCTTTCCTTTGGAGCTTACATAGTATCCGGGAGTCTCGGCCACAAGCTCGTCCAGACCGGAATAGGGGCTGTTGCGAAGGGTGGACAGGGAGATGGTGTCCATCCCTATCTCCCTGGCAAACGGAGCTATTTGCAGCATCTCCTCCTCGCTTTCTCCAATGTTGCCCAAGATGAAATAGCCGTGCTTGATCATGGAGCTTTCCTTGAGCACGCTGCAGTACTCTCTGATCTGGCTGGTGTTGAACCCCTTGCGCATAGACCTGAGAGTCTTGTCCTGGGCAGATTCTATGCCCAGAAGGAGTACGGCGAATCCGGCCTGCTCCATCTTTTTAAGCACCTGTGGTGATCTGGCTATCTCCAACCTGGCGTTTATCACGTACTTCTTGCGGATACCCCGTTTCAGGATCAGGTCGCAGATCCTCTCCACCCGGGACATATCGTGGGTGAAAACGTCATCGGTGAAGGCCACCACGGGAGCGGGTAGGCTCTCCAGCTCGTCTACCACGCTTTCAGGGGATCTGGCGCTCCATTTTCTTTTTGTGCCCCACGGATTCCTGTTGAAGGAGCAGAAGGCACAGTTGAAGGGACAACCCCGGGATCCGGCAACCATATCAATCTGCAGGCCCGTACGGTGCCCCTTGATCTGCAGATCGTATTCCTGTTTCCTCCTGCTCCTGCAGGGCTCCAGACTGTCCTGGATGGGTCCCGGCTCCCGGTTGGGGTTGTGCTGGATCTGTCCTTCCTGCCGGTAGCTCAGGCCCTTGATATGGCTCCACGGCTCCTGCCTGCAGATATCCAGCATGGTCTCCTCGCCGTCTCCCCGGACCACAGCGTCTACTTGCGGCAGTTGATTCAGCCATTCCTCCGGGGCCTCGGTAGCGTATCTTCCGCCGACTATAACTTTAATATCCCCATCTACAGAGGAAATCTCCTCCCGGAGGAACTGCCGCTCCAGATCCCAGTTCACGGAGAAGCAAACCAGATCGGTGTCCCGGCGCAGAAAATCCGCGGTGCGCCGCGTATCGCGCCTGAGATCCGCGATCTCCACCTCCCGGGCAAAGGGCTCGATTACCGAAGCGATGTGCTCCAGCCCCAGGGGAGGCAGAAACCCCAGCTCCTTCAGCTCTCTGCGATAGGGATACACGCAGAGCACATGTCTGTACTCCGGTGCAGTTTCCTCTCCTGTGTGCTGTATATGCATAGTGTCTCTCGCAATCCCAGCCCAACCCCGGTTTCCAGGTCAGAAGCCCAACCAGTTCCGCGGCTCAAAAGAAAGGATTGAAAGCTTGTCGGAATATACGTTAAAATACCAGTCAAGCAAGGTGGACTCAAGATGGATATTCCTGCCGCTACTTACAGCAGCACCGGGATAATTCCAGCGACATGCTGAGCAAAGTGGTAGTCTAGGAAAACCCTGATTCCGGAGTTGTGCACAGCGGCAGATGTTCGGCCCAACGACCTCAGGAAGATGCGCTCCTGCCTATTGCGATCATGGCGCCCCCCAGCCCGCAGCTTCTCCCTCCGGAAGCTAATCTAGCTGAGCTTCAGGGTGGTTCTCTACAGCCACCAATGGTATTGATTTTGCAATAAGTTGCCGAGGGCTGATGCCTGGCTGCCCCTGCCAGAGCTTGCCGGGAAAT
>CAYSPQ010000157.1:285-4689 GCA_964432965.1 uncultured Desulfohalobiaceae bacterium | reverse complement strand
TTGTCCTGCATTTGACAAGCGTGGATCAGGGAGCTCGTATCTCCCCCTCCGGCAATGGTTGTGGCCTCCAGGTTGGCGATGGTTTGGGTGAGGCCCACGGAACCCTGGGAGAAGGTAGGGTTCTCAAAGGCTCCCATGGGGCCATTCCAGACTATGGTGGCGGCATCCTTGAGGGCTTCCGAAAACAAAGTGTGGGTTGCCGGACCAGTGTCCAGGATCATGGCCCGGGAGTCGAGATCCTGAAAAGGAAAGACACCGTATGTCTTTTCCTCTTCCGGAGAGGAGCCCATCAAGTAATCCACGGGAAGATATAGGCTTATACCCCGCTCTCGAGCGGAATCAAGAATATCTTTGGCCTGGTGGAGTAGGTCCTCTTCCACGGCGGATTGGGCCACGGGATAGCCCTCTGCCTTGCGAAAGGTGTTGGCCATGGCTCCGCCTATGAGGATGCGATCCACTCTGTTCAGGAGATTTTGCAGGAGGCCGAGCTTGGAGGACACCTTGCCCCCTCCGGCGATGAGCACAAAGGGGCGCTCCGGCGAGGCCAGAGCCTTGCTCAAGTAGCGCCATTCCTTCTGGATAAGGAAACCGGCGCAAACGGTCTCCATGTATTCGGTGACCCCGCTGACCGAGGCATGCGCCCTGTGCACCACTCCGAAGGCATCGTTGACGAAGACCTGGGCCAGGCTCCCCAGTTCCTTGCTGAATTCCCCGTCGTCCTTCTTCTCTCCCTGGTGAAAGCGAAGGTTTTCCAAAAGCAGGATTTCCCCCGATTTAAGCTCCTGCACCTGGGATTTTACTTCTTCTCCGATGCAGTCAGGGGCAAAGCGGACCCTGCGGTCCAAAAGCTCGGACATGCGCTGGGCAACTGGTTGCAGGGAAAGCTCCGAAACTTTCTTGCCCTTGGGGTCTCCCAAATGGGAGCAGACAATCAACTTCCCGGCCCGCTCCAAGAGGTGCTCTACAGTGGGCAGTGCTGCCCGGATTCTGCTGTCGTCCTGGATCTCTCCGTCCTTGAGGGGCACATTAAGGTCCAGGCGCAGCAATACACTCTTGCCCTCGAGGTTTACTTCATCTATAAAAGCCATACCGGTCTCCTTGTTTTTTTGGATCCGAACGCTGGCAAGACAGAGTATAATGTGAATTCGGCCCTTTGAAAAGAGTGTAGCGAAAAAACAGGGGCTAAGGATGAAAAGTGGCGCTTTTGCAGTTGAGGAAAAGGAATGGCTGGAGGTGGTGGACGAATTCAACCTGCCTTTTGCGGTCATGACCCGGGAGGCAGTGCACCATTTCCAGCTTTTGCACCGTAGTGTTTTTGTTGTGTTCTATAGTGCACAGGGTAAGTTGTATCTGCAGCAGCGTCAAAAGGACAAGGAAGTGCACCCTGGTTGCTGGGATATCTCCGCTGCGGGGCACGTGCTTGCCGGGGAGTCCAGGCTGGAAGCGGCAATGCGGGAACTTAACGAGGAGCTGGGTGTTGAGCCCCCCAAGCTTTATCCAGTTCTTGAGCTTCCCGGATCAGTCCAGACTGAATACGAGTTCGTTTCCCTGTTCAGAACCGGTCTGTGCAGGCAGACCCCGCAGCCCGATCCTTCGGAGGTCGCCTCCGGTATGTTCCTGGAGTGTCATGAAGTGGATTATCTGGTCAAAAACTATACGCATCTGCTGACCCCGGGCCTTGTTTTCTTCTGGCAAAGGGGCGTGCTGTTTTCCGGGCTGGATCGTTAAGCGGCTGGCATTTCCCGTTCAAATCAACAGCAGTTGGCTGATTTGATCGTGAACTCCACCGTTGCTGGCCAGAATACTAGGGGCCTGCGGATAAAAGGGCCCTTGCGGATCGAAGGTGGTGACCATACCTCCGGCTTCTTCTACCAGGAGCCAGCCAGCAGCCGTATCCCACGGCTTTAGCCCCACCTCGTAATAGGCCTCGAATCGACCGCAAGCAGTATAGGCCAAATCTATGGCCGCTGACCCCATTCTCCTAGCCCCGCGGCAATTCAGCAGCACCTTCTTCAAGCGGGTCAGCTCGCCTTCCACCCTGGGTTCTATATCGTAGGGAAAACCCGTGGCTATAAGACTGTCCCGCAAGGATAGCACCGGAGAAACGTGAATTTCCTCCCCGTTCAAGTGTGCTCCTTTCCCCCGGAGCGCGGTGAACATTTCCCCCAGGCGGGGGATATACACCAAGCCCAGCTGGACATTGCCCTCCGCCCACAGGGCCACGGATATGGCAACCAGGGGCAACCCTTGAACAAAGTTGGTGGTTCCGTCCAAGGGATCCACGATCCAGGTTGTTTCCTGTAGATGACTCTCCCCGGAAGTTTCCTCCGCCAGGAGCCCAGCTTCGGGCAAAATACTGGACAGCCGGCTCACCAGCTCCTTTTCCACCGCAAGATCCGTCTCGGTGACCAGGTCCGCTCGGCCCTTGTAACCCACGTTCTTGGAGTGGCTCCACTCCCTCTGGACGACTTCTCCCGCCTCCTCTACAGCGGGTTTGCATTGCTCCAGTATTTCTTGCCGGGAAAAGCGCATAGGGGCTCCTTTCAGAACCGCGGATAAGAAGGGAAAAGCTCCACTTTAAGGCCTGCCGGTGCTCAAATCCAACTGTCAGGTGATGAATATATCCCGATAGTGACGCTCATTTTGCATCAATATTCCGGTGCCCCGCAAAACCGTGGTTAGAGGCTCTTCATCAACTGCAACCGGAATTCCCGACTCTTGGGATAACAGGCGGGGCAAGCCGGCCAGCTTGGCTCCTCCGCCAGCAAGCAGCATTCCGTTATTAGCCACGTCAGTAGTCAGTTCCGGGGGAATTTTTTCCAAGGCCCGCAAGACCGCTCCAATAATGGCGTTTACCGGTTCACGCATGCTCTCCCAAATAGCGGACTTTTCCAGCTCTATAACCCGGGGCACTCCGTCCACTTGACTTTTGCCCCGGATTTTCAATCTGTTTGACGAATCCAGTCCTTCGGATGCGGAAAGAGAGCACTTGAGCCTTTCTGCTGTCGTGCTCCCGATCAGAAGCCTGTGCTCGTTGCGGAGAAAGCGTTGTATTGCCTCGTCCATTTCATCCCCGGCAACTCGCACGGATTCGGCATAGGCTACAGCGGAAAGGGAGATCACGGCCACTTCTGTTGTTCCGCCCCCTATGTCCACAACCATATTGCCCAAGGGTTCACTTATGGGCAGACCCGCTCCGATGGCGGCAGCAACGGGCTCCTCGATCAAGGAGATCTCCCTGGCTCCTGCCTGTTGTGCTGATTCCACCACAGCCTTTTTTTCCACCTGAGTGATGCCGGTGGGAACGCAGATGACCATCTTGGGTTTAATCAGGCCCTTCCTGCGGATGGCCTTGTCGATCAGGGTGGAAATCATGGTCTGGGTGACCTCGAAATCGGCTATAACCCCGTTCTTTAGTGGTCTGATCGCCTTGATTTTGTCCGGGGTCTTGCCCAGGTAGCTCTTGGCCTCGCTGCCTACGGCGATAATGTGTTCCTCTCTGCTATCCAGGGCAACCACGGAGGGCTCGTTGAGAACAATTCCTTCCCTGGGAGTGTAGATAAGCGTATTCGCTGTGCCCAAATCCATGGCCAGATTCTGGCCCAGGAACCAAAATAGCTTGTTGAAGACCATTATCGAGCCCTTGGTGTATGGTATTAAGTGCCAGGCACAACTCAGAAGCTAGTTTCGGAGGGGAACTAGCTAGGCAGAGGATTCAAATCTTTTGAGCCTGTTTTTTAGATACAGGTTTTCCAGGAAAAGGGCAAGTTGGTCTCTTATCAGGAGAAGGAAATTCAATAGATGATCCGGTATGTTTTGCTGCTCTGTATCTGCCAGGACCAGGACTCCCCTGACGCGCAGGTGGATAATAAGAGGCAGGCAGATGACACACCGCACATGTGGCGGGTCGGCTTCCTTGTTCAGTATGCGGGTGGTGAGGGAACCATTTTCCTTTTCTGCTCTGCTTACCAGCGTGTTGTTGCGGAAGACCCATCCAACGAGTCCTTCCTGGATGTGAAAGCAAAGCTCCTGTTTATTTTGCTGGGAGAGCATGCGGCGGTTGCTTCCCTCCAGGAAGTACCCGCTGCCGTCTTTGTTCCTGGTGGCAAAGAAGCAGTAGGCGAATCCAGTGTATTGATTAAGGCATTGCAGGTAGGAATTAAGGAAGTCGGACCAGCGTTGATAATTTTCCCGCAGCAGGCGCACGGACTGCAGGCAAGCATAATAGTTCCTTTCTCTCTCCGGAATGGTGCTGGAAGAAGACTCTGTCTGAACCTGCTGAATAAGGAGCACGAATTGGTGCAGGAGTTTTTGGTCTTTGGTGGAGAAGGTGTGGGATCGCTTGCTGTCAAGGCAGAGCACTCCCTGCCCATTGTCCAGGGGACAGCCCATGAAGGCCTTGAT
>CAYSPQ010000157.1:0-275 GCA_964432965.1 uncultured Desulfohalobiaceae bacterium | reverse complement strand
TATCCAAGGGAATCTCCCTCGCGATCAAACTCATTGATTACCAAGGGAGAGTTCTTGCGCAGGATCCAGCCGACAAGTCCCTTTCCGGGACGAACTCTGCACTTGGTATCGATGTTATCGCCCAAGCTGAAATGAGAGACAAGCTTATAGCTATCCTCTTTCTCTCTCAGAAAGAGTACGCCGGAATAGGCTTCGAACACGCTGCAAGCCAGGCTAATGATTCGGTCGAAGAGTTGCTTTTCCTGCATAGGATCATTTCATGTAGCGTCGAAAAA
>CAYSPQ010000156.1:0-4717 GCA_964432965.1 uncultured Desulfohalobiaceae bacterium | reverse complement strand
AATCGCAGTTTGTTGATCACACTTTGAAGTCCAAGTTATTCTTATAATCAAGTAATGGCCTTTCAGTTAGTTCCTCGCAGGGAAGATGCATCTGCAAAATTGAAATATTGATTTTTCTGCCTGCCCCGTGTATTCTCTACCAATACACCGGGGTTAAACCTAGTATTTGTTTTACTTGGGTCATCCGTCCTCTGTCTTCTGTCATCTGCGCCTGCAAAAAAGACTTTTTGCAGGCGCATCAGGGAAGTAGAGATGATAAAGGCGGCAACCATCAAAAAAGGAGGATCGGTGATGAGAAAGTTCATGCTCGGTGTGGTTTCACTGTTTGCATTGTTGTGCCTTTCCCTGGCCTTAACCTCGCAGGCCTTTGCGGACAGTCATAGTCAGGCTTTTCAATTGAGCTTGACTCCGGAGGTCGCCTTGCACGAGCGGGATGTCCTGATCGAAGGGGTTTCGCTGCATGTCTGGGGTGAAAATCCGCAGAAGGCCTTGTCCCTGGGAATAATCAGCGGAAGCACAGGTGAAAGCGCCGGCTTCAGCTGGAGTTTGCTAGCCAATTACGCGGATAGTTACAAGGGAGTTCATTGGGCGCCGGTTAACTATACGCAAGACAGATTTTTGGGCTGGCAAAGCGGAATGGTGCATTATGCCGGTCAACTCAGGGGGCTTCAGACTGGATTCGTCAATTACGCTGAAGCCGCTGACGGTGGCCTTCAGCTTGGATTGGCCAACGTGATCCATGAGAGCGAATGGTTCCGGGAATTACCCAACGCTCCCGCTCCAGCCTTTCCCTTTCTGAACTGGCGCTTCTAGAAAGCCATTGCTTCCGTGACGTATATGTAAAGCCGGGTCAGGAACTCCTGACCCGGCTTTCTCCATTGGGCAATTCCTGAACAGGAAATATTCACCCAGGTGATTGCTATCCCGGGGGTTAACTATCCTGTTCGGGTTATTTTTCGTAAATGCCCACTATACGGTTCATGCCGATCAGATAGGGCTCGATGCGTTCCAGGAGCTGCCATTGGGTAAGCCCTTCTTCCAGGTTCAGCTCCTTGTTCAGGGCAAGCAGCCACCAGAAATAGTGGTGTACACCATGACCAGCCGGAGGATTGGGACCGTTGTAGCCCTTGTTGTTCATGTCGTTGATTCCCTTGGTGTATTCCTGGGAGCCCTCCGGCAGGCTGGAAACGGTGCCGGGGATATTGTACAGAACCCAGTGCACAAAGCCGTATGTCCCGGGAAGCACCAAGGGCGCATCCGGATCGTGGCAGATAAGGGCAAAAGATTGCGTACCCTCCGGCGCATTGCTCCATTCCAGAGGCGGGGATACATCCTCGGCCACTCCAGTGTACTTATCGGGTATCCTGCCCCTGTTTTCGAAAGCGGAAGTCTTGAGCTGCATTTCGGATAGCGCAAATCCCATAAACTACCTCCTTGCCGCGGTTTTTGAGATTCTTGCTGGATTGCACCAGGGTGCGCGAAAACGAGTGTTGCTTTCCCGGCGTGTCTAATTCCTAGAAGCCGGGGGGACATGCCTGCACCTTTATCCTATGGGTAAACAATTTGAGCCAGGAGATCAACTGGTTTCAGAAAGAATCTTTGGAGTTGCGCCCTAATCACTTGAGATGCCGCCGGTCAAGTTCCTAGCCACATGCCTGTGCACACTTTCTTGGAAAAGCATGCTCCAGTGCAGGTTGTACCAGCCGCCGATGTTCTTCCAGCCGTCCATTCGGGAGTTTCTCCAGGGAACCAGCTCGTCGGAATAAGTATAGATCGATGTATATCTTACCTTTCCCTGGTTTCTCTCCCGGTTCAATTGCTGGAGGAACTCGCTTCCCGGTTGCATCTGCCTTCCGCCTTGTCCGACGGCTAGATAGGCCAAAGGGGTCCCGTGATGGGGGGTGCCCAGGGTAATCAAAGCGCCTACATTAACGTGTCCGAGTAGATTTTCCGTGTAATAGCGAGCGCTGAGTCCTCCCATGCTATGAGCCACGATGTCCACTTGATTGCCTGTGGAGCGTTTGAGGATCTTATGGACATGGTTGCTCAACTCGTGAGCGTGATCGATATTGCAACCTATAGCACTGGAATATTGTATCGTGTAGAGCTCGTTCTCCGCCCAACCCCGATGGGTTAGGTAGTCCTTTAAGGGGCCGAAATTGGTTTTGCCGAACACCTCCGACCTGACATCGAAATAGCCGTGAACAAATATAATTGGGTTTTTGTCCCTATCTTGCGCATGCAGATCTACTGCGGAAAGGAAAGCTGCCAACAATAGGGTGATCGTTGCGAGCAATCTTTTGCCCAGCTCATTTCTAGCGGGAAGCTTATTGACCCGGTAGGGTCGCTGTCCCCATATATTTGAAAGCATCGAAGGAAGAGAATTGGGGTGAATTTTATACTTGACGATGTCCCTCCTGTGTCGCATATTGCTACCTTGTCAATCTCGCGACTTCCTGGTTTACTGTTCGACTGATACCCTGTAAATAACTGCGTTCGATTGAGCAGCGCATTGTCCGCAGGCAGCAACTCATTGGCTTGAGCTGAATGACAAGTCTTTATCGCCACTGGTTCCTGGCCAGCCGTCCCTGGTCCTTTACCATGACCGCCATCTCCGTGGGAGTGGGCGGCGCTGTAGCCGCCAGCCACGGACCTTTCTCCTGGGCCCTGCTTCTGCTAACCCTGGCTGCTGCGGTATTTCTTCATGCGGCCACCAATCTGATAAACGACTATCACGACGTGCGGAGCGGGGTGGACAGCTGGGAGGCGGCCACCGCCCAATACCGGCCCCATCCCTTGGTGGAGGGCAAGCTTCAGCCGCAGAGCGTTAAAAAGGTCGCCTATCTGCTTTTCCTGGCCGGAGGGCTGATCGGGCTCTGGCTCACCGCCACTAGGGGCTGGCCCATATTGGGGCTCGGCGTCATCGGCGTCCTGGCTAGCTTGGCCTATACCGCCCCTCCAGTCAATTACAAGTATTCCGCCCTGGGCGAACTCTCCGTTTTTCTCATGTGGGGGCCGCTCATGGTAGAGGGGGCTTATTTTGTCCAGAGGCAGGCCTTCAGCCTAGAAGCGCTTTGGATCAGCATTCCTTTCGGAGTCATCGTGGCCCTGGTGCTCTTGGCCAACAACCTGCGCGACATAAACCACGACCGGAGCCGGAACATTCGTACCATCGCCATAATCCTGGGCCCGCAAAAGGGATTCTATCTCTATGCTGGCCTGGTGGTCCTGGCCTACACAAGCATCCTGTTCATGGTGGGCTTCGGAGTGCTTTCCTACTGGTCCCTTGTTGTGTTTTTCTCCCTACCCCTGGCGGTGAAGATCTTCAGGATCATGGTGCAAGAGATCCCAGCTGATGCGGACGCCAGGACGGCCCAGCTGGATACTGCCTTCGGTGTCCTGCTTTTGCTCTCACTCATCCTGGAGGCCCTGTCTTGAATCAGCAACCCCTTGCCTGGAAGCCCCTGTTGGGCACAGTTATTCTTGCCTTGCTGCTGTGGTTTGTGACCTTTTATCTGGAATTCGGTGTGTTCTGGTTCAAGATAGCCGCCTCCGCCCTTTTTCTAGCCTTGCTCGCCTTGCTCCTGCAGCCCGCTTCCCATCTCCGCCTTTCCTTCAGCTGGCGCAATATAGGCCTTGGCCTTGGCTCCGCGGTGCTGCTCTACCTGATTTTCTGGGCTGGAAAGGAGGTCTCCACCGCAGTGTTGCCCTTTGCTGCGGAACAGGTGGAGGCGGTTTACCAAAAGGGCGAGGGCACCTCCACCTGGGTGATTGTCCTGCTGCTATTGTTTGTTACAGGCCCGTGCGAAGAGATCTACTGGCGGGGCTATCTGCAGCGACAGCTAACGCTGCGTCTGGGAGGCTGCCCAGGCTGGGTGGTGGCTACACTGCTTTATTCGGGGGTGCACGTTTGGTCTGGCAATTTCATGCTCATCGGAGCCGCAGGAGTTGCCGGAGCCTTCTGGGGTGCCATGTATTGGCGGCTGGGTGATCTCACTCCGGTGATCATCTCACACGCCATCTGGAGCACCTTTATTTTCGCGATCCTGCCTGTGCCTTGATCCTCTTGCCCCGAGGTTGCACGCCATGCAGCAATCCAGGCATAAAGAAAGGTTGCAAGGCTATTTCCTACAGACCCTGCTCTAAGTTGTTCTGATACTGGTTAGTCCTGTTCAAGTGCTCCGCAGCGCCTTGCATCGCTTTCTCCAAGGATGTTTCGTAGGACTTCTGTGACCAGTGCGGGTGTTGCACTATCAACCTCGTAAAATACAAGGCACCCACCAAGAAGATAAGAAGCGCAGCCAGCCCCTTCCTGAAGAGCTCTCCCTTCAGCTCGTGATCCCAATGGGAATCGAAGCTGTATCCTTTGAGATCCGCTGCGTTGGCCAGGACTTGCTCCGCCACTTTGTCGGGATTTCTGGAGGGTTCTATCCCGTTCTGTCGCAGCACGCTCCTGGCATGATCCACCCAGGCTGGGCTGGTGGTGGCATCCGCAGCTACGCAGGCCGAGGAGACAAAAAGCGCAGTGAGAACCAGGTTGATTATCAGGTATACGACAAATTCCAGCATAAGGATCGAAGCATGGTATCAATGGCTTCCCCCTCCCACGCGGCGTATCCCTTTATTTACAATCTAATACCTTTTACTCTCTCGGGCAAGTCCGTGTGTCAAGTTTCACCTCCGTGTGCCTTGGAAAGGCTTTTTCCGTGTGCTTTAG
>CAYSPQ010000155.1:0-4728 GCA_964432965.1 uncultured Desulfohalobiaceae bacterium | reverse complement strand
CTCACCCAGGTGATCAAGACCGGGTATCGTCGTGGCGCGGAGGTCATGTACGAGAATGTTCCAGCGGTGCACGCCTCGGGCCACGCTCACAGCCAGGAATTAAGGACTGTGCTGGACAAGATCCGGCCAGATTACTTCGTGCCCGTGCACGGTGAATACAGACACTTGCTTAAGCACGTCAGATTGGCCAAGGACTGCGGTGTGGCTCCGGAAAGGTCCTTTGTTCTGGAAAACGGTCATCCTTTAACCCTTTTCCAGCAGGGATGCCGTCTGGAAGAGGCCTTCTCCGCGGAGCCGATCATGGTCGATGGGAAAGGTGTGGGGGATGTGGGAAGTTCCATCCTCAAGGAACGGCGCTTGCTGGCCGGAGAGGGAATGGTGGTTCTTCTCTTGGTGCTTGATTCCGAAACCGGAGATTTGATCCTGGGTCCGCAGATTCAATCCAAGGGAGTTCTGCATGAACAGGAATATTCCCATATACTGGAGGGGGCGGAATCGGTTGTCCTGGATGTCTGTTCCCAGATTCCCACAAACGCGCGCAAGAAATTGAGACAGCGCAGCAAGTCCGCTCTGCGCCGATACTTCCAGAAGGCCCTGGGCCGCGATCCGGTGATCGTGCCCTTGGTAATAACTGTTTGAGAGACCGGGCTCGATCAGGTCGCTAGCTTCACCTCTTGGGCCTAGCCCCCATCCGAGGAACAGAGAGCCCTCCGCAGGAAAAGCCACATGCGATGCTTGCTTGCCAGCAATCCATGATCCTGCCAAAGGGTTTTATGCTTGTCTGTGCCTGTATGTGGGGAAATGAAAGATATTATCCGAGGGAATCATTATGCGCATTGTCCGTGTTACCTATCATGGCCGCACCTTATACGCCGAGTTGAGTCAGGAGGAACTGCGCCCTCTTGAAAAGGGAAGCGATCTGCCTTCACGTCTCGATCCGCAGCAGGTCAGGTTCGAACCTGTGGTTTCCCCTTCCAAGGTGGTCTGCGTAGGACTGAATTATCACGCCCACGCCCAGGAGCTGGGAACGGAAGTGCCGCAAGAGCCGCTTCTCTTTCTGAAGCCGCCTTCTGCGGTAATCGGTTCCGGGGACAAGATCCGCCTTCCTTCCCAATCAGAGGAGGTGCACTACGAGGGAGAGCTGGCCGTGGTCCTGGGAAGGCATTGTCGGAATGCGGCAGCGGACAGCGCATGGGAGTTTATTCTGGGCTATACCTGCGCAAACGATGTTACCGCGCGCGACCTGCAAAAGAAGGATATCCAGTACACTCGCGCCAAGGGATTCGACACGTTCTGCCCCCTGGGTCCATGGATAGAGACGGAATTAGGGCCCGAACAGGACCTGGAGATAACTGTTCTGGTCAATCATGACTTGCGTCAGCAAGGACGCACCTCAGACATGGTCTTTTCCCCGCAGTATCTGGTGAGCTTTGTTTCCGGGGTAATGACCCTTTATCCCGGCGATGTGATCCTCACCGGAACTCCACCAGGAGTGGGCGCTCTTCATCCGGGGGACAACGCTCGAGTGCTCATAGAAGACCTGGGTGAGCTAAATAACCCGGTCGAATCCGGCAAAGGGGATTAGCGACTCTTGTCAATGCTTTTATTTTGAAGTACAAAAATAGTTTTACGTAGAACACACACTCCGGCTTCCCCGGGGTCTTCCGCAGCGGGAGCGGAAGCATGAGGGGCAGTCAGGGCCGGGGTGGAGGAAGTCAACCCCAGGTAAAGGAGGAAAGCATGTCCAAGATCAGCATGAAGGAAATGCTGGAGACCGGGGTGCATTTCGGGCATCAGACCAGGCGCTGGAACCCCAAGATGCGCCCCTTCATTTTCGGCTCTCGCAAGGGCATCCACATTATCGATCTGCAACAGACAGTGCCCATGTTCGACAAGGCCTATGATTTCCTGGTCAACGTGGTGGCCAACAAGGGCAAGGTGCTTTTTGTAGGAACCAAGCGCCAAGCCCAGGACATCATTCAGGAAGAGGCCGAGCGTGCGGACATGTTTCATGTGACCACTCGCTGGATGGGAGGCACGCTGACCAACTTCGGCACAATCAAACGCAGCATTGAGCGGATGAAGGGGCTGGAGACCATGTTCGAGGACGGCACTGTGGAGCGCTTGCCCAAGAAGGAAGTGGTGCACCTGGAGCGCGAGCTTGGCAAGCTGCGCAGAGCTCTGGGCGGAATCAGAAGCATGGAAGACTATCCCCAGGCCGGGTTCATTGTGGATCCCAAGCGCGAGGAAATTGCGGTTAGGGAGTTCAATCGTCTGGGTATTCCCATTGTCGCGATTACGGATACTAATTGCGATCCCGATGTAATCGACTACGTTATTCCGGGCAACGACGACGCCATTCGGGCTATAAAACTGTTCGCTTCCAGGGTGGCGGAGGCCTGTATGGAAGGCAAGGCCCATCAGGAAGAGCCGGAGGAAGAGGCAGCCCGAGAACCAGAGTCTGCGGCTGCTCAGGGGTCGGCTGTGGATTCCGAAGAGGATGCTTCCTGGCAGGAGGAGGAAAGTCTGGATGAAAACGCGTTCGAAGCCGACAGCGAGGAGAGTGAGATATGGAAGTAAGCGCCAAGATGGTTAAGGATCTCCGGGAGAAAACCGGGGCCGGAATGATGGATTGCAAGAAAGCCCTGCAAGAGACTGGCGGGGACGAAAAGGCAGCTATCAATTGGTTGCGGGAAAAGGGCATCTCCAAAGCGCAAAAGCGCGCCGGACAGACAGCCGCGGAAGGACTTATCGGGACTTATGTCCATCAAAACGGCAAGATAGGTGTCATTGTGGAGGTCAACTGCGAAACCGATTTTGTGGCCAAAAATGAGAAATTCCATGAGTTTGTTCACAATATTGCCATGCAGATAGCCGCCGCCAGGCCAATATGCGTTAGGCCGGAGGATTTGCCCCAGCAGGAGCTGGAACAGGAAAAAGAAATCTACAGAAAACAGGCGCAGTCAGAGGGCAAGCCCGAGCATGTGGTGGAACAGATAGTAGAGGGCAGGGTGAAGAAGTACTACAAGGAAGTGTGCCTGTTGGAGCAGCCCTACATCAAGGACGACTCCCTCACTGTCAACGATCTGCTCAACGACTTGATCGCGGTGCTGGGGGAGAAAATCGTGATCAATCGTTTTCAGCGGATGGAAGTCGGAGAGAGTCAGGAGTAAGAAAGGAAAAGGCCCCTTCGGGGGCTTTTTTTTGAAGCAGGGCAAAATAGGGCAAAGCAGTTTGCTCTTCGATCAGATTGCCCTCCTTTTGGGGAACTTCGCTGTTTTTCGTCCAGAGTTTTTTTGCTACACTGCTTGCGAGTTTGTTCCATTAGTCCGTATCTGTTTTAATGGATTGCGTTTGGATTTTGCTGGTAGAATTGGAAGCAAATGGCGGGTCGTATGAGCCGATTCACCTATAAGCGCGTGCTCCTGAAGTTGAGTGGAGAGGCTCTGGCCGGACATGAGCCTTTCGGGGTAGATCTGGAGGCTATTCACGCCATTAGCTGCGATGTGGCGGAAGTGGTCCGGGAAGGGCTGGAAGTTGCTTTGGTTATAGGAGGGGGAAACATCTTTCGTGGGGTTTCCTCTTCCACGCAGGGGATGGACCGTGCTTCAGCGGATTACATGGGGATGCTGGCCACGGTGATGAACGGCTTGGCGTTGCAGGACAGCTTGGAGAAGCACGGTCTGGACACCCGCTTGACCACTGCGATACGCATGCAGGAGGTGGCTGAGCCCTATATCCGAAGAAGGGCCATACGCCATCTGGAGAAAAAACGGGTGGTTATCTGCGCGGCAGGTACGGGCAATCCTTTTTTCACCACGGACACCGCTGCCTCTTTGCGAGCTATGGAAATGGGCGCGGATGCCCTGCTCAAAGCCACTCGAGTGGACGGGGTATACGACAGAGATCCCCAAGACCCAGAGGCCAGATTGCTACGCCGTGTATCCTATCTGGATGTTCTGCAGCACGGGCTCAGGGTTATGGACTCTACAGCCATCTCCCTTTGCATGGATAACAACCTGCCTGTAGTGGTTTTTAATCTGACACGCAGGCACAATATCTGGCGGGTTATGCAAGGTGAAGATGTGGGCACACTCGTGCAAGGAGGTTAGATATGGAGGACATATTCCAGGATTGCCGGGAAAGAATGGAAAAGGCTATCAAAACCCTGAAAAAGGATTTCAGCAAGCTCCGCACCGGCAGGGCTTCCACCTCACTGGTTGAGGATATCGAGGTGGACTACTATCAGATGCCCACGCCACTCAATCAGTTGGCCTCCATATCCATCCCGGACAGCAGAAGTATCGTGATTCAGCCCTGGGACAAGAGCAGCATGGGTAATGTGGAAAAAGCTATTCTGAAGTCTGAGCTTGGTCTCAATCCCATCAACGACGGCAAAACCATACGGATTAACATTCCGCAGCTCACGGAGGAGCGGCGCAAGGAGCTGGCCAAGATCGCCAAGAAATACACCGAGGACACCAAGATAGCCATCCGCAATATCAGGCGCGAGGCCAATGATGCCTTGAAAAAGCGCAAGAACAACAAGGAAATCTCCGAGGATGACATGCACTCCGGACAGGGAGAGGTGCAAAAGATTACCGACGAGTTTATCAACAAGGCGGAAAAGGCCAGGGAAGAGAAGGAAAAGGAAATAATGGAACTCTAGGAGATCATCGGAGTAGCTTGTATTGTATTCGCCTGAGCAACAAAGGCTGCCTCGGCATA
>CAYSPQ010000154.1:0-4742 GCA_964432965.1 uncultured Desulfohalobiaceae bacterium | reverse complement strand
CGTATCCAACTCAAGGACGTGCTCAAATATGCCTACCGCTACTCGGAAGAGGCAAAGAAGAGATTCGACAGAGCGGGATTCGATGTAAACAAGTTCCAGGACATCAACGACATAAAGCACATTCCCATTCTGAAAAAGAAGGAGCTCATTTTTCTCCAGTCCATGGGTCCGCGACTGGGAGGGCTGTTAACCAAGGACCTGGGCAAGATGCGGCGCATTTTCCTCTCCCCCGGGCCCATTTTCGATCCAGAGGACAGGGTGCAGGATTA
Source organism: uncultured Desulfohalobiaceae bacterium (assembly GCA_964432965.1). Lineage (GTDB taxonomy): Bacteria > Desulfobacterota > Desulfovibrionia > Desulfovibrionales > Desulfothermaceae > JAIPDU01. Next base: position 4,473 of record CAYSPQ010000154.1, on the reverse strand, counting down.
CTGGGGCTGGAGCGAAGGCTTCTACGCCGCCGGATTCCGAGCAGGGGATGTTGTGCAGAACTGCTTCAACTATCACTTGAACCCGGCTGGTCTCATGTTCGAGGAGCCGCTACGCAATCTGGACTGCGCCGTGGTGCCCTCGGGCCCGGGAAATACCAACACGCAGCTGGATATTCTGCAAAAGCTGCGTATCACCGGTTATGTGGGCACCGCCAGCTATTTGATGCACTTGGGACAGAAAGCGGAGACCATGGGAATCAATCTGCGCAAGGATCTGTTTCTGGAAGTGGCCTTTGTCACAGCGGAAAAGCTCACGGAGAAACTGCGCAGCACCCTGGAGAAAAAGTTCGATCTCATCATGCGGCAGGGATACGGAACTGCGGACGTGGGGTGCATAGGATACGAGTGCTACCAGTGCAACGGCCTACATTTGGCCAACAGAGCCTATGTGGAGATCTGCCACCCGGACACCGGCATTCCCATGAAAGACGGAGAAGTAGGTGAAGTGGTAGTCACCTCCTTCAACAAGACCTACCCCCTGATCCGTCTCGCCACCGGCGATCTGTCCTACATAGACCGCAGGCCCTGCCCTTGCGGTCGCACCTCGCCCCGTTTGGGTGACATCATTGGGAGAGTGGACACCACAGCCCGCATAAAGGGGCTATTTGTCTATCCACACCAAATAGAGCAAGTAGTTTCCCGCTACGACGAGATCAAGCGATGGCAACTCGAAGTAACCAATCCTGGAGGTATTGACGAGGTCACCCTTTATGTCGAGGCCTCGGATTTTCAACAACAGGACGACCTATTGCACACCTTCCGGGAAAAGATAAAGATACGGCCTGAGCTAAAAATCCTTGCTCCCGGCACCCTGTCTCCTCAAGCTAAATCCATAGAGGACAAGCGAAGCTGGGAATAGAGCTAGCGACTTGTCCGGTTAATGTTGCTTTTGGTAAGAACCTAGCTTGAACAACAGCGAACACCAAAAAGCTGACCCGCGACAGCCAGTTTCCATTCGGAAACTGGCTGTCGTTTTTCTCAGTCCCAGAAACAAAAGTATCATAGTTTTTCAAACGCTCGTCTTGCTGGGGCCTTCAAGCTCCACAGGATGAGTGAAGAAGATCCACATGACATTCAATAAGTTGTGCAAAAGTCCCATAAAAGAGGCACTCGACTATTCCCCCTTCCAGAGCTTCCTCCTTGTATCAGGCACCCACTCCGCAAGGGAAAATCATGATCGACACTGCAGGTATTTATTTCTTAAATGTTGTTCCCTTGGACTCCAACTTCAATGACCTATTACTTCCTGAAAAGGCAAACACCCTTTTTCCTCCCTAAATAGGCAGGCTTTTTCCCGGAAAAAATGATTGACTTACGCCTTAGCAGCAGGTATATTTCTTTAGAATTTGACATGGGTGGGTTTTACTGTAACATTCCTTGGCCAAAGTTAAGTTGTGCTAATGCAGTTAGCTAAGTCCTGCAGGTGGATTTTTTGCCGAAATTTACGATTGCGCAAGATCAATCCTTATTCTGCAAATGCAAGCTGGTAAACGGCTTTGCAGCTAGCAAATTGCCTGCCCGACCTAGAAGAAGAGACAAGCCCTCGTCTAGCTTGACTCTGGAGAACCAACCATGCGCGGGCAACTCACGTCAGAGCCAAACATAAAACCGAGTAGGAGTTGAGTATGGCTGGCAAGACCAAAAGCGATCTGGTTAATGAAGTGGCCAAGAGGGCAGAGCTGAACAAAACCCAAAGCAAGAAAGTCTTAGACATTGTCTTGGATTCCATTCAAAAAGAATTGCAAGCAGGGCGCAAAATCACCTTGTCCCCGCTGGGGAACTTTTCCATCAGGCAACGAGCCGCTAGACAGGGACGCAACCCCTCCACAGGCAAACCCATCCAGATACCGGCTCAAAACGATGTCAAATTCACACCCAGCAAGAACCTCAAAGACCGGTTCAAATAGGGCTTCAAGACACTCGGACCGAGCTTTTCAGCCGGATCCGGGTGTCTTGCCCTCCGCTTGGATCAAAGCATGTCTTGGGGCAAGATATGCTCAACATAGCGAATTGCTGGGTAAAAGTCCTTCGGTTGAAATCGTGGCCTGATGCCTCGGATCTCGCAAAGCCGAACTGAAAAGTTGTATACAAAGCTCAGGATCGCTTCTGGCGTATCCTGTCTCCGTGTACCGCGCTCAAGGTAACCGTGGCCTTGGAAGACAGTTTTTCTCCGCTCCGTCGAAGATCGTGTATTTCGGATTCCGCAACAATTACTTGCAATCCTTCCTTTATCACCAGTGAGCGGCACAAAAGCTTCTCTCCCTGCGTGGGATGAAGAAAATTTATCTTGAATTCCACGGTGACGATCTGAAACTCTTCCGGCACTATAGTAAATGCTGCATAGCCCGCAGTGTGGTCGGCCATGGTGGAGATCACCCCGGCGTGGACAAAACCGTCCTGTTGTCTGTGGCGTTCATCCACGCACAATGTGGACTCCCAATATCCCTTACCGATTTTCTCCACTGCGAAGCCGCAGAATTCCACGAATCCGTTGCAAAAGGCTTGCCTCAAAAATTGGGCTCGCTCCCGGGTAATATCTTCCATTATTCCCTCTCTTCTTTTCCGGGGATCGAGAAAAAGCCACCGTAGCCTAACCTTGAAAACTCAATAAAACAGACAGGGATTAAGCTCGTACCATACCAGCCCAGCACCTACTGGCCCCTTTGAACTGGGGCTCACCACGCCTAGCAGGTCCAGAGCGTCCAGTGTCTCGTGCAGATCTAGCTCCAGGCCTGAGCGTTGAGCCACCACATAGAGCAACCCGGCCTCTATTTTCCCTTGCCGGCAATTTTCGCAAGCCAGATGCACCAGTTCCCGCGTGCCCTCCTTTGGTTCCTTGGACAAAAGACTGAGCACGTTCTCCAGGGCCTTATGGGGAACTAACTCCCCTTCTCTGGCCGCATTGCTCATAAGATGACGCACCAAAAGAGGCATCATGTAGTATTCCCCCTCTTGAAGACGAAGAGACCTGTCATCCCACCCGCCTCGTGGACCGGATTGCGTAGGTACAATCAAACGTTCACCAAAAGCGGTTAGCAGACACTCATCCTTTACCTCGCGAGGCATGTCTATCTTCTCGTAAACTGGATTTTCCCGGGACAGGCACTGCTTGAGCAGCTCCGCCAGGCAGGCTGCCTCATCCTCGTAAAATTGCTGCTGTAGAGCTTTATGCAAGTTCTTTTTTTCCGTTTTTGCATCCATGATTTAACCTCTTGTCCTGCCAGTGTTAGCTGTCTCCTGTCTGATTACCCTGGATTCCTGGACTTCCAGCCGCTCTCTGGGCGCCTCATCTGGCCGGAAGGAACAATTGGGTCCTGGATAGAGCCATAAACCTGTATATTGCATTCTACTGACAAGCTCCAATACATCAACCTCTGCAGCGGATGCCCTCGCTCTCGCTCCCCCTTGACCAAATCCAAATGTTCTATCCTGCTATGAATCCTCCCTTCTGATTTGACTTAGGCTGCACAAATAGTTAATTCGCATTCGGAAAGGCTACCTTCCGGGAGCGAGCTAACTTGGTTTCCTCCTTTTTCTAGAGGAAAAACAAGGCAAAAATTGCTCGAAATCCACCGAGCGATCCAACTTTCAGCCCGGAGCCAGATATGCTCAAAAGCGTCCTTGTCCCCCTGGATCTCAAGGAATCACTCTCCACTTTCCGCAACATGATTTCCTGTCTGAAGTATTTCGGAACCGAACGGGTCACTCTGCTCCACGTCAGGGAAAGCCCTAGACCTAGAAAACAGGAGCGCTTGGCGGACATCCTTCATCAATTTGCCGAGGAATGCCGTGAGCTGGGGATGGATGCGCAATCCTTCGTCAAGCAGGGCAGTATCGCGGACACGGTTTGCTCCGCCGCTCGGGAGTTCGAGGCCGAATTCCTCTGCCTGCAATGGAAGAGAAAGAACATGGTGAAAAAGGCCCTGCTGGGAAGCACGGTGGAGGACATCCTTCGCCTTGCCTCCCATCCGGTGTTCATCTACCAAAGGGGAAGCTTTCCCGGGCACAGGGCGGAAATCCAACGCACCCTCTATGCCACCGACTTTCAACACACGGACAATGCGGTCATGCCCTATCTAACCAACAAAGATTTCCTTTCGCAAACCCTGTATATACTCCATGTGGGGGAAAGGGCACCCGATCCCTATGCCGAGGAGAAACGCCGGGAAACGGCAAAAAGCAATCTTCAACTACTGGCCGGAGAATGCTCCCATAACTTTCACGAAGTTATAACCCTGGAGATCACCGGGTCCATAGTCTCCCAGATCGCGCGACAGGCTAGGCACCATAAGGTGGACCTGATCATACTGGGCAAGAGGGACAAAAGGCATCCCTTGTCCGAGCTTATGGGCTCCGTATCCGAAAACCTGCCGGACAAAACGAACTGCTGCCTTTTTATAGTCCCCGACATAC
>CAYSPQ010000153.1:0-4788 GCA_964432965.1 uncultured Desulfohalobiaceae bacterium | reverse complement strand
CTGCTCCAAGTCCTGGGAGGGCTGCTGGAGAGAAGGGAAGGAGTGCCCCGAACTGCCCGAATCTAGGCTCAAGCTCGAGGCGGCGGTGGTTGAATCGTTGGCCGGTCGAGCCTCTCCCGGATTCTGAGCCTCCCGGACGATCTCCCTGCTTTGCGGATCGATCCAGATTGTGTCTCCCCTTTGCATGTCGCGGAAGGGCTTGTCCCGGTTTACAGGGTCGTGGACTATCTCCCAGCATTTTTCCCTCAACTGGGGATTGTTCATTATCAGATGGGATACGGTGGGATTTTCCCGGCTCAGGGAGCCCAGCCGGATAAGGCCATTATCCTGCTCTGCCACGCCTTGCTCCCCGCCCGCCCTGGAGAGGAGGGCTTCGAAACTGGTGCCCGGCGCGGAATCCACCTTGTTGCTCTGCGGGCCGGATCCCCATTTTGCTCCAGCTGCTGCCAAGAGTGAGCCGATGTCTGCGCTCATCATTAGACTCCCTTGCTGGGATAAGAAGTTTCATCTGTATTGTCTATCGGACGTGGAGCAGCACAGCTTTAGCCTGTCGGCAAAATGCACTTGCCGGTAAGATGCCGGGAAGGCTCACACTAGGAGGAAAAGGGGTTAGAGGCAGAGTGGGGGCCTTCGCAGGGATGGAAGTGTAGGCAGGAGGAAATGCCCTGAGGCAGGCAGCTTCGAATATCCTTTTCCGTCAAGGGCCGGGAGAACAGGAATCCCTGTCCGAACTTGCATCCCAGATTCTGCAGGGTGGCCAGTTGCTGGGGAGTCTCTATTCCCTCGGCTACCACATCTATATCCAGTTTGTTGTTCAGGGCAAGCATGGAATCCACGATATAAAAGCTGGACTCCTGTACGTCAATGTTTTGGACAAGATCCATGTCTATCTTTACCAGATCTATGGAGAATTGATCCAGATAGCGCAGGGAGGAGTAGCCGGTCCCGAAATCGTCTATAGCTATATGCATCCCCTTTTCCTTGAACTGATTGATAATGTAATTTGCGTATTTTGCTTCCCGGATAAACAGGGTTTCCGTTATTTCCAGGTTTAACTTGTCGAAGGGCATCCCCGTCTCTTCCGCAATCTCTTGAATGTCGGAGACTATATCGCTGCTCAAGAGTTGAATCACGGATAGATTGAGGCAAAGATGCAGATTCTGCATATAGCGGGGATAATCCTTCAGCCACCGGGTGAATTCGCGGAAGGCGAGAGAGAATATCTTTTTCCCCAGGGGGACGATCAATCCGGTGTCCTCGGCGATGGGAATGAAGGTTCCGGGAGAGAGACAGCCCCATTCCTTGTGCTCCCATCTGACCAGGGCCTCCAGACCGAATATTTCCCCGTCTTGCAGGTTGACGATGGGCTGGTAGTTGAGATGGATGTTTTCCTCGTATATGGCGTTGCTCAACTCGTTTTCTATGTGGAGCTTTTCCTCCTCCTGCTTCCCCCTTTGCTCGTTATAGAAGACATACTTGTTCCTGCCCATCTGTTTGGCCTGGTACATGGCAAGGTCGGAATAGCGGATTACTTCCTCCGCGGAGACCAACTCCTCTCCTCCCAGGTAGATGCCGATGCTCAAGGTGATGACGATTTCCAGGTCCTCCGTGCGCACGGGTCGCTGCAAGTTGTAGTATATGCGCTGAACCACGCTTTCGCAGTCAGAAACGCTGTTGATTCCCTCCAATAGGACCACGAACTCGTCCCCGCCGAAGCGGGCCACAGTGTCCACCTCCCGCACGCTCTCCTGCAGTCTTTGGGCAATCTGGCTCAATATGCTGTCCCCGGCGGAATGGCCTCGGGTGTCGTTGATTATCTTCAAGCGGTCGATGTCTATGAAGAGCAGGGCGTAGTTGTAGTTGGCCTGGATATGCGACTTCTTGATTGCCTGGGCCAGCCTCTCCTTCAAGAGATCCCGGTTGGGCAGCCGGGTCAGGGAGTCGTGATAGGCCCGGAAATTAAGCTCCTGCTCCGCCTGCTTTATCCTGGAAATATCGGACAGGGAGATTATGTAGTGGCTGTCTATTCCCAGGGGATGGATATGAAGCAAGCTGAATCTTTCCAGGTAACGGGAGTCCAGAAGGATGAACTCTTTTTCCCTGTCCCGGAGCTCATTGTTGCCAAAATAGGAGATCAGGTCCGAGAAGGAGCCAAAGTTGTATTCCTGAGGAAAGAAATCCAAAATGTTCTTGTTCCTTTCTATCTCCTCCCGTTCGTATCCGGAGAAGCTGAGGAACCTGGAATTGGCAAGGATTATCCATCCGTTTTGATCTACGATTAAGGTTTCGTTACCGGTGTTTTCAAAGATGTTGCGGTAGATGACCTCGGAATTGCGAAGCCTTTCCTCTATGTGATCCTTCTCCTTTATCTTGGTGTCCAGATCCTGGACTGTCTGGTTCAGCTGTTCATTCCTTTCGTCTACTTCCTTGTAGAGCTTGAAGTTTTCATAGGCATAAGCGGTGGAGCGCATGAGGATAGTAAATAGTATGGAATTCAAGCTGATCACGGGGGTGGTGTTCTTTTGCAGGAAGCAGGCGACAATGCCGTGTGTTCTCTGATGGGTCTCCAGGGAATGGAGCAGAACCTCGTATTGATGATCATGGGAAAAAGTGAGAACAGTGCGGTTCTCCCTCAAGGCCCAGGCTATAGTGCCGCTTTCGATGAACTGTTCCAGGTTCCGCTGCAGGTAGGAGCTTTGCTCGCTGGGGTAACTTTTGTACAGGTAAAGGTCCAGGCTGTGTTCTTCCACTAGGTATATGCCGTAAAAGAGTATGGGAAACACTTTCTGCAAAGTGGAGAGGGCGCCGTCGACCACCTCCTCTGCTTCCCGGTAGCTGGTAAGAGGCGCCTGCTGCTTCTCGAAGAAAGCGCAGAGCTCCAGAGTATCCAGGGTGTTCTGCACCACCTTCTCCAGGTGCTGGATATGTTCTGTTTGGGATTGTACGGTCTTATTCATATCCATAAATCAGCTCGAATGTATCCTGAAGCTGCCGCTCCATTTGAACCATGGTGGATTCCACTATTCCCGGGCTTAGGGAGAGCCTTTGCCAGACATCCTCTTGAAAGGGGGGCAGGACTGTTTCTCCCCCGGAGCCCGCTCCCATGGCGTTGGTAAAGAAATTGGCCAAATACAGGATGTTTGCGTCCATGTCGCCTTCCTCGAGTTGGGGCTGGTGATGGTAGTGAACCATTTTTTCCAGATTGCCCGGCAAGTTCCATTTCTGAGCCAGATGCTGGCCGACCTGGCAGTGATCGAAGCCGAGCACTCTTTTTTCCGCCTCCGGCAGGGATAGATCCTCCTGTTCCGCGAGGGCGAATATGGACTGCATTTGCCTGGGCAGGGACTGGACCATGATAAGCCTGCCGATGTCATGTAGCAGGCCGGCCACGAAATACCTTTCGGAGTTCACTATGCCGGGCACGTGACTGGCCAGAAGCCGGGCAACAATCCCGCAGGCTATGCTGTGTTCCCAGAAGCGGTTCATGTTGAGCACGGTGGAGGAGAGCCTTTGGAATACGGAAGTAACCGAGACACCGGCTATTATGGTCATCATGTGGTTTGTCCCGATCAGGGCTAGGGCCCTGGTCAGTGTGTCCACCCGCTTCAAGAGCCCGTAAAAGCTGCTGTTAACCAACTGCAGTATCTTGGCGGACATTGTGGGGTCCGTGCTAACAATATCCGCAATGTCGGAGATGGACATTTCCGGATCGTAAACTGCAGCCATGGTCTTGTAGTAGATGCTGGGCAAGGTGGCCAGCTTGAGGTTTTTGTCCACCAGGCGGGCTATGGTGATCTGGTTGGAAGCCGGGGTGGAGGGAGCGGTTGCGGTGTTCTTTACCGGGGAGGTCGCGAAGGAGGGATCCAACTCCTCGAGCTCGATCTTCCTGGCTGCGCGCTCCAGGGAGACCCTGTACATCTCTTGGAGAAAGGGATCCTGCAGGGAGTTTCTGCGAAATATGTTCTTCAGGGATTGTTGGGCTTTTTCATAGGCGCTGTCCGAAATTTTTCCCTCTTCGCTGGGAGGAGAAGAGGAGGAGCCGGACTCCCCGTTCTGGACCCATATCTCGGTAACCCCCCATATCTTGAAGATGCGTATGTGTCTTTCCGTTATCGTCTGTCCGGACTGGAAAAGAAGGCGGCCTTTCTGATCGAGAACATTTTGCTCCAGAACCATTCCCGGGGTCGCCTTGTTCACATTGACTCTTTGCATGTCCGTCCTTTTTTCCGCTTCCCTGACGAGGTCCAGCACGTCTCGCCGGTGGGAACTGTTTCTGGATCTTCTGTGGTGAGCTCAACTGACAAACGATTCACATACTACTTATCGACGGAAGAGAGAATGAGTTTAATTTATGATTTTTGCAGTTGTATCCTGCTAGGACAAGGGATCTTCCCCTGTGGACGAGGTCCCTGATACCTCCAGGATCCAGGGATGCTTGCGGCTCATTTCCCGAACAAGGTATCTGCAATGTTGCCTGACTGTCGTCTCCGCCCGGGCTAGATCCCTACCTTCTCGGAAGCTTTTCTGCAAGGAAAAGGCGTTTCTTTCCAGGGGGGATTTCCTGTATCCCTGCTCGAACAGGCCAAGGCCGTAAAGGAGAAGGAACATATCGGGCCCCAACTCGTCCCATTGGATTACGTGAATGAGCTCGTGGAAGTGCAGGGATTCGTCGTTTATCCTGGAGTGAACAAGGAAGTAAGTGTCCTTGTAGGTTATGCCGCTATACTCCTGGGATTCAAAGAAAGAGAATCCCTGCAGGCCGAATCCGGACAGGGGAGGAAGGTCTAC
>CAYSPQ010000152.1:0-4788 GCA_964432965.1 uncultured Desulfohalobiaceae bacterium | reverse complement strand
GTATTGCGGTTGCCCCTTGCCGGAGAGATAGTGCGCTACGCGGTCATTTCCCGTTTTGCCAGGACTTTGGGCACTCTTATCTCCAACGGTGTTCCTCTTTACCAGGCACTGTTGATCGTGCGCAATGTGGTGAGCAATTCCGCTCTAGTCGGTACGGTAGATTCTGTCGCGGAAAAGGTGCGCCAGGGAGAGAGCATGTCCGGGCCTCTTTCCCAGAGCGGCCTCTTCCCTGCCACTGTGGTTCAAATGGTGGGCTCCGGGGAACAGAGCGGTAATCTGGGACCCATGCTGCTCAAGGTGGCGGACGACCAGGAGAGCAGTCTCTCCGCGCGCCTTACTGTGTTTATTTCTCTTCTGGAGCCCATAATGATTCTTTTCCTGGGCGCAATAGTGGGCTTCGTGGTCATAGCCGTGCTCTTGCCCATATTCGAGCTGAGCAGGGTTGTGGGGTGAGTATAGATGGCGGCGAGGCGCAGCTTGCGTTAACAGAACAAATGAGCGTTCTTTACAATCTTGAACGAGGCAAGAAATGCAACGATTGTTAAAACGTCCTCATAATAGGCGAACAAATCACGCCTTGGGCTTTACCCTTATCGAGCTCCTGGTGGTCATCGTGATCCTGGGAATTCTGGGCGGACTGGTTGTGCCGCGCATAGCGGACCGTCCGGAGCAGGCCAGGGAAGTCAAGGCCCAAATGCAGATGGAAGAGCTGTCCAGCGCGCTCAAGCAGTTCAAGATAGACAACGGCTTCTATCCCACCACGGAGCAGGGGCTTCAAGCCCTGGTAGAGAAGCCCAGCACCGTTTTTGGAGGCAGGGAGGCTAGAAACTATCCCCAGGGTGGATACTTGGACAAGATTCCTGAGGATCCCTGGGGCAACGAATATATTTATATCTATCCTGGAGAGCATGGTGATTTCGATATTGTGTCCCCGGGACCGGACGGGGAGGCTGGAACGGACAGGGACATCGTCAGCTGGGAACTGGACTGAGTCCCGCGGCTTTACTCTGCTGGAGATGCTCGTGGTCCTGGCCATCCTTTCCATTTGCGTGGGTCTCGTGGCTCCCGCCCTGAATCTGGATCGGTTCAGAGACAGCCTGAAGGCGGGAACTAGACAGTTAAGCTCCGCCCTGGCCCAGGCCCGTAATCAGGCCATGACCTCCGGGCAGAGGCAGGTTCTCCTTCTAGACTATTCCCTCGGGAGCCAGCAGGAGCGGGTATGCTACCTCCTGGTTGCAGCCGGGGAAATAGAAGCGCAAGAACCCTTTTCCCTGAGGGAGGGCGATGTCAATTCTCATTGCCTCCCGTATGGACTCCGGATAGAGAAGGTTGTCACCCGGAATGACCCCGATTCCCGGGGCTTGGCGCGGATCGAGGCCCTGCCCAACGGGCTGCTTCAGCCGGGCCTGATATACATGCGGGATGGAGAACGTATACAAACCATCCGGATAAGACCCTTCCAGGGCCATCCGGAGGTCCTGAGCGGTCATCCGCGACTCGAAGAGCTCGATCAGCCATTCTTCGGCAGAGGTGAGACCTCGAGTTCTGGGGGAGTGCCATCAGAATGAGTCTTTTTTCTGCAGGAGGCTGCTCCCTCGCTCCTAGCAAGAGGAAAGGCAAGAGCGCGGGATTCACCCTGGTCGAGGTGCTGCTGGCCCTGGCCATAATGGCCATTGTCTTTGTGGCGGTCTTGCAGGCCAATCTGCGGGTGCAGGACAGCATCTTGGCCTCCAGGGAACAGGCTGCGGCCACATTTCTGGCTACTGAGCTCCTGATTCGGGCCGAGTCGGAGGGTCCCGGCAGCCTGTCCAGCTATAGGGGCACGGAGACAAGGGACGGCCGGTCCCTTGCCTGGCAAATAGCCGTGGACAGGACTTCGTTTGAGGGCATGCATAAAGTGCTGGTCCAGGTTCGGGAGCCGGAACGGGGAAGGATCCTGGCGGAAAGAGAAGCCATTCTGCAGGAAACCAAGGTTAATAATGACTAGATCCGCAGCTCCAATCGAGCTATCTGGCTGATGTATAGATGGATCAATACAGAGCAAAGATGGTTTCTCCATTGAATAAGCGAGACTCTCGGGGATTCACCTTGTTGGAAATCCTGATCGCCCTGGCTATCGGAGCAATAATTTTCGGCTCCATGTTTGCCGTATACGACAGGACCCTGTGGGTGGAACAGCAGAGCAGAGAGCAGGGCGAGCTGGAGCAGAGCGCCAGAATGATCATCTTTCAGTTGCACCAGGATCTTATGGGGCTTTATTATCAGTTCTCCGGGGAAGATTACGACCCGGGACCTTATAGCTTCAGAGGCGGAGCGGAAGGAGCTGAGGTTACCGAAGGACACGAGGAACAGCCCGCAGTGTTGCGCCTGGGCACCACCTCCTCCCTGGATTTCGGAGATGCTGAGTTCCCGCGAAAAAAGCTCTTCCAGGTAGGCTACATGCTGCAGGAATCCGGGACTAGCGGGGGCAAAACACTGCTTTTGCGGCAGCAGCAGCCCTTTCCGCAGATTAGGGAGGACACGGAAAGCCTTTCCCTGGCGGACAATGTGAGCGGATTCGTCCTAACCTTTACGGATTGCGAGGGAACAGAGTTTACCTCCTGGAACAGCGCGGAAAGAAGGAAGGATGATCTGTATCCTTTGCCGCAACGTGTGTCCCTGGAGCTGGAAGTTAGAAGCGATGCAGGAAAGGAAAGGAGCTACAGGAGGCAGTTTGTCCTGGGAGGTAACAAGGACCAGGCAGAGCAGGAAAATGAGTCGGCTCGCTAGCGAAAGGGGGTCGATTCTGGTCCTGGTTCTTTTGCTCATGACAGTTCTGGTCACCATGACCATCAGCGGGCTTCGCCTGGCCAGAGTGGAAAAGAGCGGGGCCCAGATCATGGAGCAGAGAATGCAGGCCATGAGCCTGGCTCAATCCGGAGTCCGGCTGGCGGAATTTGCGCTTCTTTCCGACCTGCGCCGGGACATGGAGAAGGAGCGAGTGGATCATTTCGGGGAAGATTGGGGGGGTTTTTTGCTGGAGGGGAGCAGGGATCTCCCCCGAATGGATACAGGTGAGCTGCAGGGCGAGATAATGGATGAGCAGGGCAAGTTTCCCATAAACGCCCTCCTGGCGGAAGGAGGGGGCTGGCACTACGAATATCGCCAGGTCTTTCACAACCTTCTGATCGGGTATTTTGCCCTTTCTCAAGAGGAGGCTGAAACAGTTCTCCAGAGCCTCAAGGACTGGATGGATCCGGATGAAGAGCCGAGCGGCTTGCGCGGAGCAGAAGCGGAGTATTACGAGCAGGGCAGCCTGCCCTGGAGGCCCAGGAACGAACCCCTGCGCTCCGTGGCCGAGCTGCGGTATATCCGGGGGATAAGCGCAAAGCTCTACAAGGGAGCAGGTGATGCTCTCGGCCTCAAGGATCTGGTCACTGTCCATTCAGACGGGGGCATCAATATAAATACAGCTGCGAAGCCATTGCTGGCCGCTCTGATCATTCAAGAGGAGGCAAGCATTTCCCGGGGCGAAGCGCAAAGTTTCGCCGGACGCATGGTCAGCCACAGGGAGAACAGAATGCACTGGGATTCCCTGTCCGATCCGCAATGGTGGACAAAGGTCGCCGGAGCCCTGTCCGTGGACATGCATCCGGTTATCGGCACCACGAGCTCTGTTTTTTCCGTGCAAGTTAAGGCCTGGGCAGGAAGCGTCTACTCGCAGAGCTATGCGGTCCTGGAAAGAAGATCTGGAGCAGAGGAGAGGAAATCACCCCGAGTAAAGCGCCTGCTTTACGAGGCTCGTTAATTCGGAGCAATAAGTGGCTTTATAAGCAGCAAGGCAAGGGAAAAAGGTAGCGCAGCAATGAGTCAAAGGATTCTTTGCCTTCAGATATGGGACGGCCGTCTGGCCGCCGTGCAAATAGACAAGAGCTGGAGCGGAATGAGCCTACGGGACTGGCTTCTCCTGGATCTCCCCCTTGAACCGGAGAATGCAGAGGAGGTGGCCGGATACGCGGCTGCCGGCATTCGGGATGCCGGTCTCTCCGGGTACAAAGTCCTGCTGGCCCTTGGCGGAAGCCGTGCCTATCTGCGCAGAATGGAATTTCCCTTTTCCGCACGGGACAAGATAGAGAAAGCCCTGCCCTTCGAGATGGAGGCCTCGCTTCCCCTTCCCCGGGAGGAGTTAATCTTCGACTACTATTACCAGGGCAAGGGCTCCGCTGGAGGATGCAAGGTTCTGGCCGCAGCCCTGCCCAGGCGGGAAGTAAGGAAATGGATCCATGCCCTGCGGGAGCAGGGATTGGATCCGGCCCGGATAGATTTGCACACTAGCTCTCTGCTCCGATTGGCCGTTCAGGGGGAAAGGCAGGAAAAATGTGTTGCCGTATGGGAGTTGGGACGGAGGGAAAGCGCGGTTGCCGTCTTGCGGCAAGGTCGCTTGCTGCAGGTGCGCTGCTTCCGCATGGGTACGGAGGATCTGACCTCCCTCCTGGCAGAGGAAACCGGAGAGCAAATGTTGTTGCAGGACCTTTTCTGGGGAAATGAGGTACCCGACGGGATGGCTTCGCGGGAAAGGGGCGAGGCTTTGAACAAGTTTCTCCGGGCTGCGCAAAAGGAGCTGCTGCGCTCGGTATGGGCTGCGCAGAACGAGTTTCCGGAAACTGTGGTGGATTCGGTTCTTCTCACCGGTAGCGGGGCCTGTCTGAAGGGTCTGCCTTCGGCTCTGCAGCGTCAGACAGGCTTAAGCTTTTCCCTGCTGAGCGACTCCGATCTTGCCGAGCTGGATATCTCCGCGGTGGAGAAGGA
>CAYSPQ010000151.1:0-4860 GCA_964432965.1 uncultured Desulfohalobiaceae bacterium | reverse complement strand
TATTAATTTTTTTCTAAAAAGTAACTTAAAACCACCAGATCACACACCTATATGAATGGTCAGATCAAAAATTTTTTCAATATCCAAGAAACACCTTGTTCTTCACATGAAGGGGCGACATCGTCCGCAGCTTTTTTAACGTGTTCAGGGGAGTTACCCATAGCGATCCCTTTACCTGCATATCTCAACATGCTCATATCCACCTCGTCGTCACCTATAGCTAGAACTTTATCGATCGGGATATCCAGTTTCTCACAAACCATATCTAGAGCTTTCTTTTTTGATATACCCTTTCGATATAATGTAAGAGTAGTGAATTTTTCTAACCTGTGGTGTCTATCCAAGCGAACTTTTTTAGAAAAATCGGATGCGTATCTCTCGAAGTCCTCGAGTGCATAGGTACCGTTCCTTTGAGAGTGCATCATCAAAGAGAGGGGTGCTCCGTGCTCGAGCGCTTCCAAGTTATCATCTACGATCTCGGTTATCTCATCGAGTTCTTCAAAATAGTGTTCGTTCCTATTCTTCCAAAATTTTTTCTCTCTGAAGATCGTGGTGATCTCATAACCTCTTTCGTCAGTATAAGCAGCCAATGCCTGGGCGATATCTATATCTAAGAAGGCGTTAAATATATCTTCAGAACTCTGATATTCTTTCCATCCACTACCGACGACCCTTGCCCCGTTGTTACATATCAACGGATATCTATCGATATCTAGTTCATTCAATATGAGAGAGGTGGAGTATCTCATCCTAGTAGTGGCCGGTATAACGGGCACGTCGATATCGATGACTTCGTATACAGCTCTTTTATCTTTTCGATGGATCTTTCTATCATCGCATAAAGTCCCGTCAAGATCCACAACTACTGCCTCGAAATCCATCTATCTCAGTACTACATCGAAAGTATAAAATTGTGTCCCTAAAACTCAGATATCAAGGACTTCGAGTTCGTCCCTCACCAAGTTGAACTCCTTCTCATCTATTTTTTCCTGATCCAAAGCTACCAAGAATATACCATCGTGTATCGAAGTCAGGTCCTTGATGGTCTGTATGGCCTGGATGACCTCCTTTGGATCGGTATTTTCAAACAAAAACTCAACACCGTGGAGCATGAATATACCATGCTTTATCTTCAGGAAGCTCGTTGCTATCTTCACGGCTTCATGGCCGAACCTCTCGGGTGTGATGGATTTTACGTCGTCGCTCCCTTCTACATTGCTCAGCCAGAAGGTAGAGAACTTTTGATCTTCTTCTCTAACACCGATCTTCGTCGGGAATATGGTGGTCATACACAGACCGGGCATCCCGCTCTCCTGTACAGCGTCCAAGAATGTGTTGAAGGTCACGGAGGCCTCTTCAGAATCATCTTCGATAAGGTATGACTCGCCTTCTTTCAATAGCTCGAACTCGAACGTTTCCGGTTTCTTCTTTTCATCCTCAGAGATCTGGTCATCTATGTTTTTGTCCCATTTTGAAACTATGAAGTGATCTTCGTTTATCTCAGCGATGTAGTATTCTCCAAGCAGCTCAGTTATTATCCCCGAAACGTATCCTGCGAGGAAATGTTTGTCCTCTATCTTGGAATTGAAAGGACTGACCTTTATCTCGGTATCTTCGACTTCAACTTCTATGTTCGTTATTCCAGAATGTACCGCTGTGAGGACGGCTTTGGTCTTAAGATCGTCCATGTCGCTCTCCTCACCACTGATGCGTACGGTCTCACGGCCCCATTCGGTACCGAGTTTATATATGGCGAAGTCCGCCTCTTTTTGATCACTCATCTCTTCTATAGTCATCCTCAGCCGGTGCACGATCTCTGTCGGCATAGAAACTAATTCGCTCAACTCTTATCACCTTCTTTTATCATATTTCCAAGCGTTATGAAAGCTTCTTCTACATTTTCACCGGTCTTAGCGCTGGTAGAAAAGTGTGAAAAATCGAGACCGGCGTGATCTGCTTTTTCTTCGGCCCATCTCTCCATCTCCTTATCAGGAACCATTGTGAATTCAGGGTCTTCACCGTAAAGTCTGGTGTGTGATTCGACCATGTCGAGATGGTTTTCTTTGACGAATGCATCGAAATCCGTTCTATCGGATCCATCAAAACCTTTTATAAGGTCATTTTTGTTTCCAAGGATCACCAGCGGGATCTTACCTATGACCTCGAAGACTTCGTCTATCCATTCATCTATACTTTTAAAAGTCTCGTATCTCGTCAGGTCATAAACCAACATCGCCCCGTCGGCTCCTGAATAATTGGTAGAATGGAGATCCTTATTCAACTTCTGCCCGTAGATATCCCAGATCATCATCGTCAAGTCAAGACTGTCTATCTCTTTCTTCTTGACGTTGACACCTATAGTCATCTTATAACTCTCGTCGAACTGCTGTTCGACGAACCTTCTCACTAGGGAAGTTTTACCCACGGCACCGTCTCCTAATAAGAGGATCTTCACTGATCTTCGTGCCATAGTAGTACATTTGAGATATTATATTAATAATTATTGAAGGGATATCTTAACTTTTTTAGAGGTCCTTTTTAGTACCGACGGGTAATTTACTTAAACGAGGAAGTTTTGTTACTAACAAGATGTTTAGTAGAAGAAAGTATATCGCGGTCCTCATATCCGGTGCGATGATCTTATCATTGATGACCGGAGCTATATTGGGGATGCGGACGGAGTCTTATTCCGAAAGAGATGAACTCTCTACAGAGACCGATTCTCTTTCTAGTGGCCCTTGGCCTGCATTCGGAAGGGACAGGGGAAATAGAGGACTGAGTCCTTATGATAGCGGTCATGTTGATGGAACGATCAACTGGACATATGAGACTGACACGTGGCTTTGGTCTTCTCCCGCGATAGGTTCTGAAGGTATGATCTATTTTGGATCACCCGATAACCACTTGTATGCTTTAGATACTGAAGAAGGATATAAAGAATGGAGTTTTGAAGCAGATGGCGGTATCATCTCTTCACCAGCCGTCACTGAAGACGAAACGATCTATTTCGGCACTGATAACAGTGGCCTGTATGCGCTGGATGATGAAGGCGAATTGAAATGGTCATATCCTACAGACGGAGCGATCAACTCATCACCGAACGTTGATGAGGATGGCAACATCTATTTCGGCTCATCTGAAGGTCACCTTTACTCCTTAGATCAGACCGGTGACTTGAATTGGAGAGTTGAACTGGATACATGGGTGTGGTCATCTCCTGCATTAGGAGAGGACGATATCGTTTACGTTGGCTCTGGAGACGGTACCCTCTACGCTATCGATAGAGAAGACGGTTCTGAGGTATGGAACTATTCCACGGAAGGAGATATCTACTCGTCTCCTGCGATTGGAGAGGACGGCACGATCTATTTTGGTTCTTATGACGGTAAACTTTACGCTCTAGATCAAGACGGTTCACTGGAATGGGATCATGAGATCGGATCTAAGATACATCCTTCACCGGTTATAGGTGAAGACGGAACGGTATATATCGGTTCTCACGACGGTACTTTCCACGCCCTCGATGAGGGCGATCTGCTGTGGACTTTTGAAACCTCTGACAGGATAAGTTCATCTGCAGCCATCAGTTCCGACGGCATCATATATTTTGGTTCGGAAGAAGGATCGTTTTACGCATTAGATCCAGATGGTAACGAAAGATGGTCTCACCAAACGGGCGAAAGGGAGTCCGATACTTACGATCTAGGATATTATGAGAGCGGAGGTGCCATTTACTCCTCGCCGGCGATAGGAGAGGACGGAAGGGTATTCATAAATTCGCACGACGGCAATATGTATTCCTTCACCGGTTCTGATGTAGATCTAGATGTAAGTATGGAAAAGTCTAGAGAGGTAGAGATGTCAGTCAGGATCGCTGGAAGATGGGGCAATAAAATCACCGCTTCGGTTCACAGGGATGACGAAGACCTCGGCACCCTCGAAGTGAAAAGAGAGCCGGGTAGACCCCAAGAGGAAAATTTGACATTCAAGTACCAGGAAGATCTAAATCACAGTCTGACCCTTGAATTTGAAGATGAATACAAAGGAGCCAATCCGGTTTGGATAAGATTTAACTCAGGTGATAGAACCACGACTATCTTTGAGGTTTTCACTCACCTCGATGATGATGAAAATGTACGTGATCATGATCTCACAGAAGAGATAGGTGAGATGATCTCCCGTGTCAGAGAGGTCCATTTTTCCGCAAGACTCGAGCCTGGTGGCGATCATGTTTCATCGATCGATTGGGAATTCGGAGACGGCGAGACAGACAGCGGGAAAGACGGGGTCTATACATACAGGTCCGCCGGTGAATACATGGTGAATCTTACAGTCACTTTGGATAACGGTGATCAGATGATCGTACAAGAGATATTGATCATAGAGGGCGAAGAGGACAGATGGTCCTGTATCTACGATCTGATCCAAGATATGCTCGACAAAGATAATCATCCCCGAAATAGAGGGCAAATTCAAATACCCAAATGAGGACTTCATCCGATGGCGATGAAATCATCAGATATCATCGTTTGAATAGGAGATCATCAAAATGCGCATCGATAAGCTGGCTTCGGTCTTGATTATCATCATCCTGGTTACATCTATTTTTATTTCTGTTGTCCCTTCCTCAGGTGATCTGAAAGGCGCGGGTCAGATAGATGAAGCAGGACCATATGCTCCCGACGGTCCGATTCCTGAAGATGGGGAGACCGGTCTTAACACGAGTTTGACTCTATCTGTTTATGTCTCTCATCCTGAAGATCTATCGATGGATGTATCTTTTTATGATGATAGTACTGATTCGTTGATCGGAACCGATACTGAGGTGGCCAGCGGAGAACTGGCATCGGTGCATTGGGA
>CAYSPQ010000150.1:0-4894 GCA_964432965.1 uncultured Desulfohalobiaceae bacterium | reverse complement strand
GCCTATCGCGCCATCCAACACCCGCAGGGAGCGCTCAACCTCAATAGTGAAGTCCACATGTCCGGGAGTATCTATGATGTTGACCCGGTTGTCTCTCCATTGCAAAGAGGTAAAAGCAGAGGCTATGGTAATGCCCCTTTCCTGCTCCTGGGCCAGATAGTCCATGGTGGCAGTGCCCTCGTGCACCTCGCCTATGCGATGTATTCTTTGCGCGTAGTACAGGGCACGCTCCGTGAATGTGGTCTTGCCCGCATCGATGTGGGCAATGGTGCCTATATTGCGAATCCTGCGCAGATAGGATTCGCTGTTTTTTAACTCACTGGGCTCTGGGCTCATCTTTTTGGCTTCTTCTGTACTTCTGGCTGAACCGTATTTACAAATCTATATTCAAAGTACAATGCTATCGTGACCTGATTCTGTCAATACAGGGAGTTGAATTTGCCCAGGGAGGAATGTGGCAAAGACACGGGAGAGCTGATGGGGTTGAACGAGAGAAAACCGGATAAGTCAAAAGGAGGCGCTTGACTGCTGATCTCCGGCCAAAAGGCTTATACGCCGCTGGAAGGTATCAATTTTCAGCTCCGGCCAAATCCAGCATCCTTCCTGTCCGGGACCAAGGATCCTGGAGCAATGTGGAGTCGCCAGATCAAACATAGACTCCGGTATATATAGGCCGTTCGGGGCTTGGCTCATGATATCGGACCATGATTCATGCAGGCTTTCGCAATCGGCAGATTCCTCGACTACCTCGCTGGGGCCACAAATTATCCTGGCTCGGGGATGGGCACTCCGGATGGCTACCAGATCCCACTGCAAATCATGCTGAAACCAGACCCCCAGCGTTTCCACCCCGGGTAAACGGACAAAGTTGCCGCACTCAAGATTTCCCAACCAGGAAAAATCCTCCAGGAAAACCAAGCCCAGTTGAGGATCTGCCCCCACGGACTCCATCCATTCCCGGAATTTTTCCGCACTTGTGTCATAGACCTCTTCCACCCCGGACAATTCCAAGGCTCCCAGAACTTCATGAGGCCATGGCTCCCCTCCGGCTCCCACTCTAAGAGCGCAACACCTTTGCACCCCCAAAGACAAGGGAGGGACAACAGCTGCCACTAGCTGGGCGGGGGAGTTGAAAGTGTAAGGGAAGCTAACTGCGACCTGCGCAACAGGAGAAACTTCCTCCCGGGTCCAAAAGCCCTGCGGCCATGTCCGTTCCTGTAAGTACCACCCTTGCGAGCTGCTGGAATATATGGTGTGCAACTGGGCTATATTTTTCTTGATCCAAGCTCGAGGAACAGCCTCCAAACAGGAAAAGGCCCTGTCGAATTCCTCCTCCGCAACAAGACAGTCTGCAATGGGGTCGAAGAGATCCCGGTGTGTCATGAAAAACTATATTCTGGCTACTTTTGCGAGGGGGCCCAACAAAAAGTTAGTCCGGAGCAATCCCGTGTCACTTCAAATGGGCCAAGGATGTGTGAAAAGACTGAGAACGGGCAAGGCCTAATCAGAGCCACTGGAACCAATCCCTCCAGCTACCCTCATGAGCCGCTCGGGTGGATTCGGAAGATTGCATAAGCGAAAGAAAATAGGCCTCCTTGGCGCGGAGTTGGGCGTATTCCTTAAGACCTTCCAAGTCCTGGAATTCTGTCTGCACACCGTAATAACGCCGCCAAGCGGACTTGTACTTGCCCGTGCGCATATAAAAATCCGCCACCAGAATCTCGTGCCGGGCAAGATATCTCCTGCTCCTTTCCAGAGCTTCCCTCGCCTTGTCCACATATTCCGATTCCGGCCGAGTCTGGATCAGACGGGTAAAGTACTGCCTGGCCTCCTCCACCGATTCCGTATTCAACTCTATGGAACGGAACTGTTCCAGGTTGGCCCTGCCTATACGATAGAGAACCCTGGGAATTTCTGGATCTCCCGGATACCTTGATTCGTACTCCTTGTACGCGCTCTCCGCAGCCTCGTATTCTCCCTGCTTGAAATAAGCATCCGCCAAGCCAAGCTCTGCTTCCTGAGTGTATGGGCTGAAGGGGTGTTCCACCCGTATCTCTTGGTACTTTTCCACTGCCGTTTCATAGCTTTCATTTTCCATTGCTTGTTCTGCGGCCCTGTATAACTCCTCAGCGGTCTGGGGAGGGTCAGGGCTAACGAACAAGCCACCGCATCCGCTAAAAAAAACAGCCCCAGCCACCAAAAAGAGAAAACAGGATAAAGACCTACGCATCGCCCACCTCTTCGCTGAACAAATAGGCCAAATATCCTGCTGTAGCCCCGTCTCCGACTGCCGTGGTGATCTGCCGCACGATCTTGGAACGCACGTCCCCGGCGGCAAAGATCCCGGACAGATTGGTGCGCATCTCCGTGTCCGTCACCAGAAAACCCGCCTCATCCTTTTCAACTTGCGCGGGAACAAAGCTGGTCAGGGGATTGAGGCCCACGAATACAAAAACACCCTGCACATCCAGGTCATTGGCTTCCTGAGTCTTGACGTTTTTCACTTTCAGCCCGTTTACTTCCCCTTCTCCCAAAACCTTTTGGGGCACAGAGTCGTAGACGATCTCTATGCGGGGATCGTTTTTCACCTTGTCCTGATAGATCTTGTCTCCACGAAACTTGTCCCTTCTATGCACCAGATAGACCTTGTTGGCCAGATTGGCCAAGTAGAGGGATTCCTCCAGGGCGGTATTCCCCCCTCCTATGCAGGCTACGTTCTGATCACGGAAGAATTGTCCGTCGCACAGGGCGCAATAGGACACTCCCCTACCTGTCATCTCTTCTTCCCCGGGAATGCCCAGCTTTTTGTATTCCGCACCGGAACAGATCACTATCGCCTTGGCCTGTACTGCCTTGCCGGCGAAGTGAACAACATTGTGCCCGTGCTCCGGCTCTATGATCTCTACTTCCTCGGAGTACTTGTCAAAGGAGAACCCCTCGAGATGTCTGGCCATTTGATCCACCAACTCGAATCCGCGAACTCCCTCCGGATAGCCCATGTAGTTGTCCACCCACTCCGTATTCAGCACTTGCCCGCCAGGTGCCAGCTTCTCGATCCAAGCCAATGTCGCCCCCGCGCGCAAGGCATAAAGGGCGGCAGTCATACCTGCCGGACCTCCGCCGATGATGGCTATATCGTATTTTTGCATAAGTCTTCCTTGCTCACTTCAAGTAGATACACCCTTGCCCTTTTAAAAAGGGGAAATTCTCCGTCAGGGCTAGATGCCTGGACCAAGCAGCAAAACAGCCCACCTCATCTTCCTCCCTGTTTTCTTGAATACTGCTAGCTCTTGGGAATACCTGTTAGATTTGGCAGGCGGGAGCAACTCTCCCCGGCTATTGGGGGCCTCTCTTTTCCGCTGTTTAGCAAGAGCGAGAATAACCTGAGTTGGCAAAACGCAGGCGCTGCTCGCTTCAAAACTCAACAGGGAGGACCCTAATTCTTGGAGTCTATCATCTCCTTGAGGTTGCTCTTGGAAACTGCACCGGTTACCTGATCCAGGATTTCCCCGTTCTTGAAAAGGATCAAGGTGGGAATGGCCCTTATACCATACTTGCTCGGAGTTCCTGGATTATCGTCCACGTTCATCTTCACGAACTTGACCTTTCCGGAATATTCATCCTCAAGCTCCTCCACTATCGGAGAAACCGCCCGACAGGGACCGCACCAGGGCGCCCAGAAATCCACCAGCACCGGGATATCGCTGTGAAGCACCTCGGATTCGAAATTGCTGTCCGTTACTGCGTTGGGCATAACCAACTCCTTTTGATTTTATTAACAACTAGTTTTTGTCTCATCCTTGCGGCAGGCCAATAAATAATACCCGCACAAAGGCGGGTCTTGTCCACTTCATGGACTAAATAAAAATCGTACCGCTCTGTCTGAAACCTGTCAAGAAACTCCCAGCGGCGAGTAATCCCAGGGTATGCTTTTGCCCCTGGGAATCGCTTCCACATTTAATTGATGATGCCATCCGAGGCCATAAATCACCTCTCCGGTGTAGGCCACCATGGCTGCATTGTCCGTGCAAAGCCGGGACGAGGGCAGCACGAGCCGCAAATTGTTTTCCTCAGCAACCTCGTGAAGCACCCGACGAATAGCGGAATTGGCAGCCACCCCGCCGGCAAGCAGCAAGGAGTAAGCTCCCGGATAGCGGCGTACTGCTCGCTGTAGCTTGATCTTGATCGCCTGACAGATGCTCCAGGTAAAAGAAGAGCACAGCTTGGCCAATCCCGGTCTGGAGGCAAATATTTCTTCTGCTACCGGCTCACTATCCATTTCAGAAAGCCTAAGACCTGGATTTTTTCTCAGGTAGTTCGCCACCGCAGTCTTTAGGCCGCTAAAACTGAAATCCAGATTGTCGTTATCCAGATACGGCCTGGGGAACATCGCGGTATCCGGCTCGGCCATAGCAGCCAGACGATCGATATGCTTGCCTCCCGGATAGGGTAGATTCAATAGCTTGGCCGTCTTGTCGAAGGCTTCCCCTGCGGCATCATCCAGACTTCTGCCCAGCAATTCCATGTCTACGTTGGATCGCATATAATAAAGCTGCGTATGTCCTCCGGAAACAAGAAGGCCCAAAGCGGGATAAACAACCTCCTGTTCCATTTCCGGGGCAATGAGATGGGCTTGCAAATGATTCACCCCCACCAGGGCTGTGCCTGTGCTCTGTACCAGACCCTTGGCCAGCCCCAATCCCACCAGGAGGCTGCCCATCAGTCCAGGCCCCCGGGTCACCGCCACCAGATCCAGATCGGCAAAGGAAACATTGCCCTCTGCCCTGAGTTGATCCAACAGATCCGGCAAGGCTTGCAGGTGTTCCCTGGAGGCTATCTCCGGTACTACACCACCGTAAATAGCGTGTTGTTGCTGTTGGGAGCGAAGTTTCTG
>CAYSPQ010000149.1:0-4929 GCA_964432965.1 uncultured Desulfohalobiaceae bacterium | reverse complement strand
CTGCCCCTCTCCCTGCCCGGCATTCTTACCGGCTCCATAATCGCTTTGGCCCAGTCCAAGGGCGAGACCGCCCCGCTACTCATAGTGGGAATGATGGCCTTTGTCCCCGAGGCTCCCGGAGGGTTCCTGGATGCCTCCACCGTAATGCCGGCCCAGATATTTTCCTGGTCCTCAGCCGCCCTGCGCCCCTTTGCAGAAAGGACAGCTGCGGGTATAATGGTGCTCTTGACCGTGTTGATCTGTCTCAACCTGACAGCTGTGCTGTTGAGGAAGCGCTATGGACAAAGATGGTAGGCCGGGCGGGGAGCAAGCCCGCATCCTGATCGTGGAGGACGATGAGGATATTTTGCACCTCCTGCAGCATCATCTCCGGGAGCAGGGTTTCTCCGTCTGGAGCGCGAGGGAGGGAGCGCAGGCCTTGAGCATTGTACGGCGCGAGACTCCGGACTTGGTGCTATTGGATCTAATGCTCCCGGACATGGACGGATTGAGGGTGTGTCAGAGGATCCGCTCCCATCCGGCGAGCAGGAAGCTCCCTGTGCTCATGCTCACCGCCCTGGGGCAGGAGGAGCACCGAATTACCGGTTTCCAGACCGGAGCGGACGATTACGTGGTCAAGCCCTTCAGCCCCAGGGAGCTGCTTTTGCGGATACAAAGCCTTTTGAGCCGAACCTATGGCGAGGGTGATCAACTAGCCGAAACCTATGTCCTGAACGACTTGCGAGTGGATGCGGGAGCTTATCGGGTCTTTCTGCACGGCGAGGATCTGGGTCTGACCACAACGGAATTCTTGCTGCTCAAGGCGCTGCTGGAGAGCGGGGAAAGGGTTGTCAGCCGGGAGCAGCTGTTGGAACGGGTGTGGGGCTTCGAGTTCGAGGGCTACTCCCGCACGGTGGACACCCATTTGCACCGATTGCGCGGCAAGCTGGGTCCTTATGCCTCCTGCATCCAGACGGTCAGGGGAAGAGGATATCGTTTCAATTCCGGGAAAATGAGCAATGCGCAGCCATAACAAACAGTTTCTGGCCCTGCTCTTCCTGCTGGCCATAGCCATACTCACCGGGGGCCACTACTTGCACCAGGACTGGGCGCAACGGACAGTGATGGAACAGGCCCGCAGGTCCGGTTTGGAGCAATTGCATACTGCGGTTTACGTATTGCAGCAGCTGGGGGCCTCTCCGGCAGAGGAGGAGGTATCCCAGCAGCTCCAGGAGCTTGCTCGCAGGGCAAACGTGCGCTTTACCCTGATGAACGCCCAGGGGGAGATACTGGCGGATACTGCGCTCCGGGCCAGGGATGTGGCGGGTCTGGCCAGCCGGGGGGATCGACCGGAGATGGTGGAGGCGGAGGAGACGGGTTTGGGCACCAGCGTGCGCTACAGCACGGAGCTGCATCTGGAGTTTTTGTATATGGCCATGGCAGTCAGGGATCTGGCCGGAATGGAGAGCGGATACCTGCGGCTGGGCCAGCCATACGCTCCATTGCGGGACCGCATGGAGGGCTTCGGCTTCCCCTTCTTCCTCATGGGATTCGGGGTCCTGGCCCTGTCCGGGGCTGCAGCCTTCCTTCTGGGAAGGAGGCTGAAAGGGGAAATCTTCCGGATTTCCAGTTCCCTGGACAGTCTAGAGCAGCACGGGGGGAGCGTGCGTCACGGCTTTTTGCGGGAGCTGCATCCCTTGGTCAGGAGCGTGAACAATGCCTCGAAGCGTGTCCAGCGGTATCTGCAGCAGGGCTCCCAGCAGCGAGAGGAGTTGGAGACCATGCTCAACAGCCTGGAGGACGCGGTTGCGGTTCTGGATTCCGAGGGCAAGGTGCGCCGCTACAACCAGGCCATGACCCGCATATCCTCCGCAAAGAAAGATCTGATAGGGCGCCGGCCTATAGAGTTCATCTCCAGCCCGGAGCTGCAGGATACGGTGCAGCAGATGCTGCAACAGCGCCGGGAAACCGGGAAGAGCTTACTGCTTACCCTGCACGAGGATTCCTACTACGAGGCCATGGTCCTGCCCATGCTTTATCGCTGGGGAGGAACACAGGAAGTTGTCCTGATGCTACACGATGTTACCGAGATCAAACGCCTGGATCAGGTACGCCGGGATTTCGTGGCTAATATATCCCACGAGCTGCGCACTCCCATCACCTCCATCAAGGGGTATACGGAGATACTGCTGCAATCCCCTCCCAGGGAGGAGCAGACCCTGCAGTCCTTTGTGCGGATCATAGACAGGAATGTGGACAACCTGTCCACGCTAGTGGACAATCTGACCCGCTTGAGCATTGCGGAATCAGCGGAGGGGGGTTCCGTGCAGGAAGAGGTGGATCTGGTGGAAGCCATGGAAACCGCCTGGCGAGTGTGCGAGCCCTTGGCCCACAAGAAGGGGGTAGCCGCGGACTGGAGCATTCCGGAACAGGCCGTGGTCACGGGGAACAGGGATCTCTTGACCCGGGCGATTATCAACCTGATGGACAATGCGATCAAGTACAGCCCGGACGGGGAAAGAATAGGGCTGGAAATACAGGACCTTGGCTCGTGGTGGCAGGTGGGGGTTGCCGACAACGGCCCCGGCGTCCCCCCGCGACTCAAGCCCCGCATCTTTGAGCGCTTCTTCCGCGGGGAAGGGGACAAGAGCAAGATGTCCGGCACAGGACTGGGACTTTCCATCTTCAAGCACATAGTTCATCGGCACGGGGGAAGGATCGAATTGGAAAGCCCCATTTCCGGAAAAGTCAAAGGATCTAGATTCCTGTTCACCCTGAGAAAGCACGCCCCGCACAAGCAGGACAGCCCAGAGGGATAGCTCCATGAGTGAAGCGCAGGTTAAAATGGCCACTAGGGACCTGAGTGTTTACTACGGAGAGCACCAAGCCTTAATGGATATAAGCATCCCGTTCTATGCCTATCAAGTCACCGCTCTGATCGGGCCTTCCGGATGCGGTAAGAGCACCTATATTCGCTGCTTGAACCGGATGAACGACCTCATACCGGAAACCAGGGTGCAAGGGGAGGTCTATCTGGACCGGGAGGAGATCTACAGCACCAGCATGGATGCGGTGGAGCTGCGCCGCCGGGTGGGGATGGTCTTTCAAAAGCCCAACCCCTTCCCCAAGAGCGTGTACGAGAACGTGGCCTATGCCCCGCGCATTCATGGCCTGGCCCGAAGGGGCTCGGAAATGGACGATCTGGTGGAGACCTCCCTGCGCAAGGCAGGATTGTGGGAGGAGGTGGGGGACAGGATGAGCCTGCCGGCGACCTCCCTGTCCGGAGGGCAACAGCAAAGGCTCTGCATCGCTCGGGCCCTGGCCATGGATCCGGAGGTGCTGCTCATGGATGAGCCTGCATCCGCCCTGGATCCCATCGCCACCCAGAAGATCGAGAGCCTGATCCACGAGCTGAAGAGCAGGCTGACCATCATCATCGTAACCCACAACATGCAGCAGGCCTCGCGGGTCTCCGACCGCACCGCCTTTTTTCACATGGGAGAGCTGATCGAGGTGGGAAATACGCAAAAGCTGTTTACCCGGCCGGAAAAGCAGCGCACCGAGGATTACATCACCGGTCGTTTCGGGTAGGCCGGAGGTTCAAAGCAGGGTTCAAAGGAGCCACATATGCCGGAGTCTTTTTTTCAGCAGGAGCTGGAAAGGCTGGAGATGTCCATAATGAGAATGTTTTCCCTTACCGATCGAAGTCTGAGCCGGGCCATAACCGCTATGAGAGAGCGCGACGACGACATGGCCCAGGAGGTGATCGAAGGGGACAAGGAGCTGAACAACCTGGAAGTGGAAATCGACGACATCACCTTGCACATCCTGGCCCTTTGGCAGCCGGTTGCCCGGGATCTGCGCTTGATTACCGGCTGCTCCAGGATCGCCACGAATCTGGAGCGCATCGGGGATCAGGCCACCAACATCGCGGAAAGAGTGCTCATGCTCAATCAAAAGCCCAGGCTGGAGATGATGAGCAGCGTGGAGAGTATGGCGGACAGCGCCCTGTCCATGTACCGGAGGGTGGTGGATGCCTTTTCCGATCAGGACAGCGAGGGAGCCATTTCGGTTTGTAGAAGCGACACGGATATGGACAACATGAACGTGCGTATCATGCGCAACCTCATTGATTTCATGATCACGGAGAGCGTGATCGTGGAGCGCGCGGTCCACGCCATCATCATCGCCAACAACCTGGAACGGGTAGGGGATCTGTCCACGAACATAGGCGAGGATGTGGTCTTCATCTCCAGGGGAATAAATGTCAAGCACTGCGACACGTACGACCAGATCGACCTGTGAAGCAGGGGCCGAAGCCCGAGCCCGGTATGCCCTGCTCCTCCAGGCCTGCTGAGCCCCCGCCGCAGGGAATTGTCCCTGCTATTAGCTATTGTCTCGCTGGCCAGTGCACAAGGTCTATCTGGGCCTCCCTCCGGAACCAGCCCCCGGCCAGATCGTCTCTTTCCTGCAGGATGGAGTAGTATTTCATGATGCGCCGCACGAAGTGCACCGGCTCGCTGCCCCGGGCATAGCCAAAGCGCGTCTGGCTGTAATACTCCCTCAGTCCCAGCTTGGGAAGGGTGGTGCTCATGCTGGACCACTTGGAGGGGTCCAGGCCGTGCTGTCTGGCCAAGCGCTGCGCGTCCACCACATGGGAATATCCTATGTTGTAGCTGGCCAGGGCGAATTTGAGCTTGTCCAGGCCAGTGGGAGTCTCCCAGCGATCATAGAGATGCCTTAGGTATCTGGCCCCGGCCCTGACGCTCTGTTCCGGATCCAGCCTGTCGGTGATCCCCATTTCCCGGGCTGTCCTCTGGGTCACCTGCATCAGCCCCCTGACTCCGGTAAAGCTACGGGCATGGGGGCTCCAGTGGGATTCCTGGTAGGCAAGTGCGGCCAAAAGCTTCCAGTCGAATCCGGTTTCCTTGCCGTATTTCTTAAAATAGT
>CAYSPQ010000148.1:0-4944 GCA_964432965.1 uncultured Desulfohalobiaceae bacterium | reverse complement strand
AGGAGGAAGGATATTGCATCTTGCAATTACAGGGGGCCAAAAGGGAAGAAATTGATGTTACCATTAACGGTGATGAATGCACATTCAATGCAGAACCAGAAGGTTTTGGTGATTGGGAAATCGGGGACTATAGCAAAGTTGATCATATATTCAGTTTAACTGGCTCTGACTGCGATTTTGACTTGGATGACAAAAAAACCAACGTAAAGGTGGATGCAAGGGATAGAGCAGGTATTATTCAAAACAATGCAGGTCATGTCCAATTTTCCATTATTCCCTACGCAAGCGATCATTATAAAGATGATTTCCCATGCGAGGAAAATCGAGCCTGTGAAGGAGAGGTGGAATATGGAGGTTACCAGGATAATGCTACAGAGCTGATCAACCTCATAGAGGACACCGTGCCCTTCGGAGGCACCCACACAGGGGAGGCCATGCAAACGGCCCGTCATTATCTGGAGGGGGATTACGAGAAAGATGGCGAAGAATGGTATGAAAATAAAAAAGACCCTTATTACGAAGATGTGTTTGTCGGATACGACAAGGACGATGAGCCAGAATATGAAACGCAAGAGGCCTGGTGCCGCGACTCCTTTGTGGTCCTAATCTCCGACGGGATATGGAACGGGGATGTGGATCCAGTGGATCCAGCCTGGAATATGCATACCGGTCCTGGAGATAGCCGGCATGACGATTTAAGAGAAGATTTGGAAGATACGCAGTACGCCACCACCTACGGGCTCTTCGCCTTTGGCCCGCTGGAAGGGGAAGGCGAGGATCTGCCGGACAATGCTGGTGTGAATTCCATGAAGGCAGTGTCCCTTTTCGGCAATTTTAAGGACACGGAACACGATTGCGGTCACCATCACCCGTGCGATGGGGACGAGAACTTAGATTGGCCGGATGACGATGACAGCCGGGACTGGGAGGAGCACGAGGATCTGGAGAATTATATTGGCTCCTATTACAGAGCCGACAGCGGCCCGGAAATGGCCTCCTCCCTGGCCGAGCTTTTCGCCAGGATCAGGCACGGAGCGTCTGCCGGAACCTCCCTCGCCGCTATCACCGAGGAGAGGAGCACCGGCCACCTGATAAACCAGGCTGTATTCTATCCGGAGAAGTCCTTTGACGAGGACGACGATGCCGATCGCTCCGTGGATTGGATCGGCAGGCTTTTCGCCTACTGGTTCGTGAGCGACCACTACCTGGAAGAGGTGGACGTGCAGAACATCCGCGAGGACAGCGTGAGGAACGCGGAACTGGATTTTACCGAGGACCACATCCTGGAATTTGCCTCCTCGGAAGGAGACCTTGAGATTGAGGTGTACGAGCCGGAGGAGGACGGTAGCAAGGGCGAGCATATAGATACTTACCAGTCCCTGGACGAGGTGACTCCGGTGTGGGAAGCGGGAGAGGAGCTGCGCGACAAGGAGGCAGGGGATCGAAATATTTACACAGCGGGAAGCGAAGGCTTGACCGAATTCAGCTCCGATAACGATGATTTTTCACATGAGACTCTGGGCACTGAGGAGGATTTATTCCCCGATCCTTTTTGGGACGAGGACGATGAAACCCCCAAACATGGAGATTTGATCGACTACCTTCGGGGCATAAGCGGCGACTCCCTGTTTGAAGATACAGGTGACGGATACCGGTGCAGACGCACCGGGACGGGCGATGCAGACGGTTCCGGTGAGGGCGTGTGGAAGCTGGGAGACATCATGCGCTCCACTCCCGCAACCGTTCAGTACGAAGATTACTCCATGGTGTTTACCGGCGCAAACGACGGAATGCTGCACGCCTTCCGCATGGGCGAGTTGGATGTTACCAGCGACGGTACAAGGCTGCTCGACCACGCAGACGATAACCAGCCGAACATGGACAAGCTGGGACAGGAGGAGTGGGCCTTCGTGCCCCAGAGCTCCCTGCCCTACATGCGGTTTCTGGCCCATCCCCACTACAGCCGCATCAATTTCGTGGATCTAAGCCCCTACATCATCCAAACCGAGGATGAGAGAAAGATCCTCATAGGCGGCATGCGTTTCGGAGGTGCAACAGGGGCTGAAGGTCAACAACAAAAAGCCGACTCAGTCAATCCGCCCAGCGATACCTGCGATGATCCGCAAGGAGAGGATTGCGTGGGCCGCTCCTCCTACTTCGCCCTGGATATAACTGATCCCGAGGACCCTGAATATCTGTGGGAGTTCAGCCACGAGGATCTGGGATTCTCCTATTCCGGACCGGCCCATATTCAGCGCAGGGATGACGGCGGGGACGGGGAATGGCAGCATTATGTAATGTTCGCCTCCGGGCCCACGAACTATGACGGCTCCTCTGACCAAGATCTCAGTTTCTTTGTTCTGGATCTGTTTGAAGGAGCTCAAGGGCTGATTGACGGGGATGACGTGTATACAACGAATGAAGGTTCCTCCTTTGGGGCCAGATTGTTTACGGAAGGAATTGCCATGGAAGACAATCAAACCGACTATATTCTTGTTGGATGGGGGGAGATGGGTAACAATCCCAAAGGTGGGGTCATGAACATATATACCGGCATGTATGATAACAACGGTGATCCAGATATAGCGGGGTGGTTCGATTGGGGAAATTTTAAAAATTATGTGAATACAGACAATCCTGTTGTATCTGAAGTGGTTTCCATGAAATGCTTCGGTCAATGGCATTTCTATTTCGGGACTGGTCAGTACTTTGATCACTTCGAGTTAGCACATAGTCAAAACAATCATTTGTATGGAGTTCCCTTTGCTTGCGATGCAGATGGCGAATGTGACAGCGGAACTGTTAATACCATAAATGATCATTCCGAGTTCGAAGAGTGTGAGAGTGTATATATGGAAACAGGTAAAGTGGATGGGTGGAGCGTGGAGCTTGATGATGCGGAAGGAGAATTCCTACGCGAGCGCAACTATGCCAAGCCCGAGGTTACCCACATGGACACCGTGCTTTTCAACACCGCCCAGCCCAATTCCCAGATTTGCGAATTCGGCGGCCAATCCCGGGCCTGGGCCAGAAGCTGCGCCACTGGCTGGGCCTTCGGCGATGACCGCTGTGAATACGGCACAAGCCTGGAGGATTTCGCCTATCTTGTTCAGCTCTCCGGCGGGGCTATAGTTCAGTACACCGAGGAGGACTTCCTGGATGAGGATGGCAATCCCAGGGGACACACGGAATGGGACGAGGGGCTGCCCAGCGAGGAGGGCGGCTTGCCCATGACCGGTTCGGTTACTGGAGAGATGATGCTATGGCTGGAAAAGTAGCGGGGTTCACCCTTATCGAGATCCTGGTGGCGATCTCCATCCTTGGCGTGCTCCTGGCGATCGCCATACCTTCCTATACCTACTGGCAGAACGAGAGGCAGCTCACCTCGGAAATCAGGAAGGTCAACGCCTTTGTGCAGCAGGAAAGGACCAGGGCGTTCAGCACGAGCCAACAGATCGATCTAAAAGTTGACGGCAATAAAGAGATATGCAGCGAGGAAATGGCTACTGGACAGAAAAGATGCCTGCAGACGGAATACGTTTTTGCCTCCAGTGATGACAGCGCCATAAACAGTAACGGGGTTTTCGAGCCGGATTCTTCTCGGATATACATTAAAGATCAGGATCTAGTGGAGCGATACAATCCTAGATTTTCCTGCATCAAATTAAGTACCATAAGGGCGAGGTTGGGTCAGTATGAAAATGGTGAATGCACGCCGGAGTGACCGGGGCTTTTCCTTGCTGGAGGCCATGGTCGCCCTGGTCATCCTCTCCGTGGTGCTTTTGGGCCTGCAGGCGGGCTTGGGCACGGCGATCAGCATGAACACGGAAAATCTGTTGCGCCAGGAGGCCGCGAATGTGGCCCACGAGCGCATGGAGCGCTACCGCATGACCTCCCCGCCCGACGAGGAGACTGTGTCCAGGCAGGTGCGGGATTTCAATGTTACCTACACCCTGGAAAATGAGCACGATTCCATCACAGGCGTAGTGGAAACTACGGTGACATGGAATTACCAGGGCAAAGAACGAGAACTGACCTTTGAGAGCTATGTAGGCGATTGATATGCAGTCGAAAGGCAATACCGATCAAGGTTTCACTCTTGCCGAGCTCCTGGTGACCATGGGCATTGTCCTCCTGGTGATGGCCGCTGCCTATCAGGGCTATACCCGTCTGCTGCAGGGCTTCGAGATGGAGTCCTCCTCCGCGGAGGCTCAAATGGAGGATATGGTGAACGTCAATCTGCTGCGGCAGGATATTCTCCATTCCGGATTCGGCCTGCCTCGTAATGTGAACGAGTGGCCCCTTGAGTGGGAAGACGGGGAGCTCACTATCCGCTCCACAGTAAACAATCTCGATCAGGATACGAAGCAGTGGGCCTTGTGCAGCGATAACGGGACCAACATGAATCCGGAGCTCGATCCAGGCACTGACCATGAGTTTGTCATCCTGGACAGGGATGGAAACCATCACGACAACTTGGATGGCTGCCCCTCCAATCAACCCGGGATCTTTTTTGCCTATCCTTACAATTCTTCCCTGGGCAACGCTTGTGGCGCCTCCGATGACCCGTTTTGCTACGAAACCACTTATTCCCTGCAATCTCAGTCCATGGAAGGCTGCGCCCAAGGTACCGAGATCCTGCAGCGCTTCGTATCCAATAACGGGCAAGATTTGCCTATAATGAATTGCGTCGCGGATTGGCAGGTGGTCTTTGAGTTGGACAACAACGACAGGATCTCCGATTTCGACGCAGAGTTCAGTAATCCCGAGGACATTCGGGACAGATTGAAGATGATCCACGTGTATGTGCTGGCCCAGGAAGGTGGCTATAAGGAGGATTTTGACTTTTCCCAGGAGTATTCACTGCAGGGAGTGGAGGAAACACTTTCCCTGGAAGATGTGCCCGATTACTCCAACTATCGCTGGAACATGATAAACTTTTCC
>CAYSPQ010000147.1:819-4959 GCA_964432965.1 uncultured Desulfohalobiaceae bacterium | reverse complement strand
CCTCGGGCAAATCGGGCCTCTTGGCCTGTTCTTTGGCCAGCTGGTCACAGCGTTCGTTTTCCCTCTGGCCGCTGTGGGCCGGGGTCCAGTTCATGCTGACCCTGTGGCGTTGCAGCTCCTTGAGTAGCCTGTGCCACAAATCCTGATTCTTGACCGGCTTTTTGGAGGCGGTGCGCCATCCATTGCGGGACCATCGCTTCAGCCAACCCTTGTTCAGGGCGTCGTGCAGATAGCGGGAGTCGGTGTAGGCCTCTACTCGGCAGGGACGATCCAGATGCTCGAGCGCCCGGATCAGGGCGAGCAATTCCATCCTGTTGTTTGTGGTGTCCTTGTATCCCCCGGATATTTCATTCCATTTGCCCTCTTGTCTTATAAGGGCGGCCCAGCCTCCCGGTCCCGGATTTCCCAGACAGGCTCCGTCGGTATAGACAACTGTCTCCGGAAGTTCCTCTTTTATCGACAACGAGTTATCTTTTCCTTCCATATTCAGACTAGTCCGAATGGCTCGATATTCTAGCTCATTATAGGTTATACAAAAGGAATGTGTGCTTTACAGGAGCAAATGCAAAGCCGCTACCCCTGCAGTTGCTCGATCCATTCCTTGAGAGGGCCTTCGAAGAACTCCCGGATCTCTCCCAGTCTTTCCTGGGTTTCCGCCTCGAAGCGCATTACCAGGACTGCTTGGGTGTTAGAGGCCCGGACTAGGCCCCAGCCGTCCTGGAAGTTGATTCTGGCCCCGTCCACGTCTATAACCTGAAAATTCCCGCTTTGTTCCTTGAAGTACTGCACCGCTTTCTCCACTACCTGGAACTTGATTTCATCCGGGCATTCCACGCGGATTTCCGGTGTATTGTAGGTGCGGGGCCAGTCGTTCAAATAGGTGCTCAAGGGCCTTTGCGGATCCTTGCCCATGATTTCCGTCAGCCTGGCAGCTGCATACATTGCGTCGTCAAATCCGTAGTAGCGGTCGGCAAAGAACATGTGTCCGCTCATCTCTCCGGCCAGGACTGCTCCCAACTCCTTCATCTTGGCCTTGATCAGGGAATGGCCGGTTTTCCACATTAGAGGGAGACCGCCGTGGGCTTCTATGTCCCGGAAAAGCAAATGCGAGGACTTGACTTCGCTGATTACGTAGCTACCGGGATGGTTGCCCAAGACATCACGGGCAAATATGGCCAGTAGCTGGTCTCCGTAGAGAACATCCCCCTTTTCGTCCACAACCCCGATGCGGTCCCCGTCACCGTCCAGGCCGATGCCAAAGTGGGCTCCGTATTCCTGGACAGTTTGCTGTAAATCCCGGATGTTCTTCACCACAGTGGGATCTGGATGATGGTTGGGAAAATCCGGATCCGGGGCGCAATAAAGCGGAACAACCTCAGCGCCGCAGCGCTCCAACAGGGAACAGCATATAAGACCGGCGCAGCCGTTGCCTCCGTCCACCACTACTCGGACAGGGTTCTGGCTTCGTATGCCGTAGGCCAGCTCTTCCAGATACTGCACCACAGGATCGAATTCGCAACTCACGCCGTCTCCCTGTTCGAAGGAGCCGGATTTCATGATGCGATAGATGTTCTGCAACTCCTCGGTATGGATGGTATTTTCTCCGGCCCAAACCTTGAAGCCGTTGTATTGCGGCGGGTTGTGGCTGGCAGTGATCATTACCCCGGCCTGGTAGTTCAGGGATTTGATGGCGTAGTAAAAAACCGGGGTGGGAACCATGGGCAATATGATTACGTCCACGCCACTGGAGACAAGGCCCTGCACCAACCTGGCCTGATATCCGGGAGAGCTGTGCCGGTTGTCCCTGCCCACGACTGCTCGATCATAGCCGTGCTGCCGGAAATAGGTGCCGCAGGCACGGCCCAGCAGCTCAACCCATTCCGGGTCGAAGTCCTGATCCACCAGGCCGCGGATATCATAGGCGCGAAAAACATCGGGTTTGATTTCCGTCATGCTTGACTCCTGCTTGTTGTTTGGATTTAATGAATTCTTGCACAGGTAGCCATGGTGTGCAAGAAGTAAATCAGTTGTAGCAGGGGTAAGGAATTCTCCTCCTGTTGAGCGCAACATGGTTCTTGACCTGCTTTTTTGGATGAGTTAAAAGAACTTTTCTATGTCTGTATGGTAAGGCGAAGGGGAACTTGATACGAATCTTGTTGGCACCCCTGGTCGCGCAGGACTAAACAGTATAACCGCGGCAGGGGATTATCATATGAGTAATTTTTTATCAGGTGAGAAATTATGAGCTGGGATTGGGACAGGCTTCAAAAGCAGCGCTCTCAGCAGGGCGGTGGAAAAGGTTTGGGCAATCGGCCTCCCGAACTGGATGAGCTGAAGAGGATGCTCTCGCGTTTTTCGCAGCACAAGTTCTCCTTGGTGGGTGCCGCAATTGCGCTTATCGCTTTGCTTTGGCTTGCTAGCGGGTTTTATATAGTCTCCCCCGGACAGGTTGGGTTAGAGCAAAGGTTCGGGGCCCTGGAGAAGCAAACCTCCATGGGGGCTGGATTGCAGTGGCATTGGCCCTGGCCTATTGAGCAGGCCTCAGTGGTGGATGTGCAAAAGGTCAGGAGCTTTGAGCTCGGATTCCGGCGCCCGGTAGGAGATGCAAAACAAGTGGTGCGGGATGAGGCCCTGATGCTGACCAAGGACAAGAACATGGCCCATCTGGAAATAATCATACACTACAGGGTCCAGGAGCCATCCAAGTATCTGTTCGAGGCCAGATATCCCGAGGAGTGGATACTGGAGACCTCTGCGGAAAGCTCTATACGAAGCGTGGTGGGCACTCACGAGATAGACGAGGTAATAGTTGCCGAGGGTCTGGCCAGAGTGGCTGATCGCACTCTGGAGCTACTCCAGGAGCTACTCAATGATTACAATTCCGGACTTTCCGTTACGGATGTCAGGATAGAAAGGGGCGACGCCCCGGTAGAGGTGCGGGACTCCTTCCATGACGTGGTCCGGGCCATGGAGGACAAGGAGAGGCTTATCTACAAGGCGGAGGAATACAGAGAGGACATTGTGCCCAGAGCCCGGGGTGAGAGGGAAAGACGGATACTTACCGCACTGGGTGATATCCAGAGGTTCAGTCAGCATCTGGAGGAGTACCGCAAGGCAGAGGAGGTCACTAGGCTGAGACTGTATCTGGAAACAATGGGCGGAGAGGTCCTGCCCAAGGTAAACAAGATGATAATCGACGAGGATGCCACAGATACCATTCTGACTCTACCCGAAGGCGGCAAGCTGGACTTGGAGAATATCGAGGAAAGATAGCAAACCTGGCCTGCTGGTTGCTTGACAACTTCTTTCTGCTGTAGGAACGAACTCAGCAAACAGCAAAAAAAACAAAAAATATTCGGGTTCGAAAATGAAGAATACAGGCCTTATTGCCATAGGTATCCTGGTGGTGGCTATCATAGCCATAACCCAGTCCTTTTTCATGGTAGACGAAAGAGAGAACGCCATTGTCCTGCAGCTAGGCGAGCACAAGCAGACCATTTACGAGCCAGGTCTCTACTTCAAGCTGCCCTTCATCCAAAGCGTGCATCGGTTCGACAACCGAGTGCTGACAAGTGATGTGGATACGGACGAGTATCTTACCCTGGACAAGGAAAGGCTGCTAATTGATCACTATACACGGTGGCGTATCGAGGATCCCCTGCAGTTCTACATGAGCGTCAGGGATGAGGAAGGGGGCCTGAACCGGATCCAGAACATGGTAGTTGCGGAGTTGAGGGATGTGGTAAGCAGCGAGATGATCCTGGACGTCATATCCGACGAGCGCGAAGCCATAATGGATAGAGTTACCGAGCGCACAGCGGAAAGGATGGAAGGCTTTGGCATAGGCATAATCGATATCCGGATGAAGAGGGTGGATGTCCCCCAGGAAGTGGAAGAGAGCGTTTTCGAGCGCATGCGGGCGGAGCGCCAGAGGGTGGCCGCTCGGCACAGGGCCGAGGGAGAGGAAAGGGCCCAGGAGATAAGGGCTCAGGCTGAAGCGGACAGAGAGAGGATTCTAGGCGAGGGAGAGGCCAGAGCGACCGAGGTTTTTGCAGAGGGGTTCGCGCAAAACGCCATTATTGTCTCCGATGAGGAGGGCAATCCGGTTTCCGGGGCGAACATCCTGATAGACGGTATCCA
>CAYSPQ010000147.1:0-809 GCA_964432965.1 uncultured Desulfohalobiaceae bacterium | reverse complement strand
CGATGCCTCGGGAAGGGCTATGGTCAATCTGCCCCGCGAGGGGGAATTCACTATAAGGGCGGAGCTTAAGGAGGAGGATCCGGTGGCAGAAGAGGAAGTGGTGGTGAAGGAAGGGGAGATGATAGGCAGGATAGATGATGACGAGCCCTTCCGCACGGACCGGGTTGGAGAGCTGGACCTGCGCTTTTACGGAGATCCGCAGATATTTTTCGGTTACCAGTCCGATCCGGATTTCTTCCGCTTTACCAGGACCCTGTCCACCTATGAGGACTTTATGGTGCCCGGAGGAACTACTTTGATAATGGGCACAGATGCCAAGCTGTTCGAGATCCTGAAGGATCCGGAAAAGTAGCTAGTACAAATAGAGGGAATTCAATAGGAGCCGGGAGCAAAAGCTCTCGGCTCCTTTTTTGGTGCGCAAGGTGCAGCGTATTACTAGATGGTGGGGCCGGGCGGAAGCAGGGCAATCCCGAAAAAAGGGCCTGTCTGAACAAAAGGACAGGTTCCTCTGGCTACGCACCTACCTTCATTCAAGTCGGTTACTTTGGGGTAACCTTTCGCCAGTGGAATACATCTCTGACCAGATTATCCTTGCGCTCTCCCCGGGCGCATCAGAGCTGCCCAGGATAGACCTGAGCCTGCTCAGATCGCCGCGAATGCGATTTAGCTCTCGATCACTGGTTAGCCACTCTTCGGCTTGTTTGGCTATCAGCTCTCCTCTTGCCCTGGACTGGATGAATTCGGGAAAGATCATTTTGTTCAGGATGAGATTGGGCAGGCTTATATAGGGCACATCCACGGCGAGTCTG
>CAYSPQ010000146.1:0-4982 GCA_964432965.1 uncultured Desulfohalobiaceae bacterium | reverse complement strand
AACCGGAGTGGAGGTGAAGTTCTGCAGGATTTCCATGTTCTCCCGCGTCCAGCTCAAGGCGAAATGGAAGAGGTAGGAATTGCGTCGATTCTCCCGCAGGATGGACTCGGCCAGCTCCCGCTCCTCCGGGCTTAGCTCTCCCCATCCCTGTAACCGGGACAAGAGATCCCTTTTTTCCTCCACCAGATCCAGCAGGCTGTCCATGTCCAATTCAACCGCTGCCTGCCTCTCCTGCAGGATAAGATCATGCAATCTCTTCAGTGTGCTCATGACGGACCAATCCCTGCGCTACTCGGTTCTGGACAGATAATCCAGCAGGCTCTGGGCCACCTCTCTCATATCCGGCTGGTAGGTGCCGTCCTTGATCTGCTGCTTGAGGGACTGCACTTTTTCCGCCCTCTCCGGATTAGTGGTCTCCGCGGCTCTCTCTGCCTGGCTCGCCTGCTGCAGCTCCCTGGAAAAATCCACCTTTTCCGACTCCACTTTGTTTCTCCCCTGTTCCGAGGCATGGGGCTTGTTCGGCTGCTTCAACCCCTGTAGCACCTTGATCATGTTCTCC
The DNA here is from genome assembly GCA_964432965.1 of uncultured Desulfohalobiaceae bacterium. Classification (GTDB taxonomy): domain Bacteria; phylum Desulfobacterota; class Desulfovibrionia; order Desulfovibrionales; family Desulfothermaceae; genus JAIPDU01. The sequence continues at coordinate 4,423 of CAYSPQ010000146.1, read as the reverse complement.
GGTGGGATCTTCATTGCCATATGCTGACCTCGTCTTCTTCCAGCCTTGCTTTTTTCGTAGTTATATGTCCGAGCAGGCTGACGGAACTATATTTTCGCCCATGATTGCATCCTTGGCAATCCCTGTCTGCCCAGTTAACCAGCGGGCATTTCCGGGATGCGCTCCTTGTCCTCTGGACATTACTGGGAGGCTAGATATTTCTTCGGCTGCAAGTATAATTTTCTTTAGGCCAGGACTTACATTCTTTACCTGGGTTCGTGGAACCCCTGGCCAGGCAGTGTTGGATAACCAGGCTTGCTGTCCGGCAGCCGGAAACCCTGTTGCCGCAGCCCGGGCTGTATGGAAAGGGATGACGAAACTGGAGGGATCTTTCTATCAAGGATTGGTTTGATTTGCTATTTTTTCTTGGTAATCGTTCCTGCAAGAAGCTTTATTCTACTGGTCCCCGGGAAGCATCTATTCCCTTCGTTCAAGATCCGGTATGCTATGCACAAGAACAAGGCGTGCCTGTCAGCCCTTGCCCAGGGATGCGCTTCCCCCCTGGGCGGAGCTTTCTCCCTCTCGTGATGGGCTATAATCCTCATACAGGGACCGGGCCAAGCCCAGATCCATCTCCCGAGCGGCCTCCCGGGCCACCTGCTTATCCAGCATTTCCTCGTACAGATCGGAGCTGAAGCTGTCCCCCAGGATCCCGTCCTCGGGCACCGTGTTCCGCATCTGCTCGAACATGGTCTGAATGAACAGGGCCTCGAACTGCTGCCCCACTTGTTTCCAACCCTCTTTCCTGTCCTGGCTTTCACTCTCCTTTGCCTGCAGGACGGAGGAGGGCAGCTGCATTTGCGGATCAAAGGCGAGACTCATGTCCAACCCCTTATTTTTACCATATTGCGGGGAACTGTTTCTAGGACCTATCGTATTTTGCTGCTCAACTCAGCCCTAACAGGCTGTTGAAAAAGTCCTTGCAGCAATTGGAAGATTTTCAACGCCCTGCTAGATAATGACCAACTCCGCATGCAGGGCCCCGGCCTGCTTGGCAGCCTGGAATATGGCGATCAGATCCCTTGGAGTTGCCCCCAGGGCATTCAGGGCGCTGGCCACATCCCCCAGGCTCACTCCTTCCTCCATGACCATGAGTCCGCCCTCCTCTTCCTCAACCTCTATTTCCGTCCTGGGCACAACCACCGTCTCACCCGGGCTGAAAGGAGGAGGCTGGGAGACCACCGGCCTCTCCCGGATCTCCACTCTCAGGTTGGCGTGGGATACTGCCATCTGGGAAATGCGCACCTTCTGCCCCATGACAATGGTTCCGGTGCGCTCGTTGACCACTACCTTGGCCGAGGAATCCGGGGTAACCTCTATCTGCTCCAGAGCGGAAATGAACTCCACTCTGCGTCCCTGGAACTCCTGCGGCACCTCCACCTGAAAGCTGGCGGGATCCACCGCCCTGGCTGTATCCGTGCCAAAGGTCTGATCTATGCTTTGAGTGATCCGGGATACGGTTGTGAAATCCGCATCGTCCACATGATAGGTGAGCTTGCCCTGCCGAGGCAGATCGTAGGGCAGCTCCCGCTCGATAATGGCTCCGTTGGGCACCCTGCCCACAGTGGGATGATTCTGCCGCACTTCGGCAGCCTCGCCCCCGTAGGCCAGAGCGTCCGTGGCCAGGGAGCCCTGCGCCACGGCATAAACACGATCATCCGGACCCTTCAGGGGAGTGCGGAGCAGGGTTCCGCCCACCAGGCTATCCGCGTCTGCGACCGAGGAAACCTCCACGTCCAGGTTCTCTCCCTTTTTGGCGAAGGGAGGCAAATCCGCGGTGACCATGACCGTAGCCACATTGTCCACGTCTATATCCTCCTGGGGCACGGAGATATCCATATTCTCCAGCATATTGGCCATGGTCTGCCCTGTAAAGCCGGTGCGCATGCTGTCGCCGCTTCCATCCAGTCCCACGACCAGCCCGTATCCCACTAGCTGGTTATCCCGCGCTCCCTTCAGGTCCGCGATATCCTTTATACGCGCCGCCTGCCCCGTCTGGGCCAGGAAAAGACCGAGCAGGAGCATGGCAAGGAGAAATATTCCTGTCCTTTTCATGCACACTTCCCGGTTGCGGTTAAAAGGGCCAGACATTGTCCATGATGCGGACCAGCCAGCCCTGACCCTGTTTGTCGCTGATAACCCCTCTGCCCTGGTAATCTATGTTTGCGTTCATAACATGCCTGGACTGCACTACGTTCCGGGAGTTCACGTCCTCGGGCCGGACCACGCCTGCCAGACGGATAAGGTTGTTCTCGTTGTTGATGGTTATGCGCTTGCTGCCCTGTATCCTGAGGTTGCCTCCGGGCATTACCTCCACCACTCTTGCGGTGAGGGTGGCCTGGAGCTCGCCTTCCCTGGAAGTACCCCCGCTTCCGTCAAAGCTGCTGCTGTATTCCGCATCCAGCAGGGAATTGGGGTCTATATCCTCGCTGACATCGGAAAGATTTTCCTCCAGCCCGAGAAGACTGCCCAGGCTGGCAGAAGCGGAACTGTCCCGCGAAGTCGTGGTGTCCGCCACATTATTCGCTGTAGCGCTTTCCTGAATGGCCACGGTTACCACATCACCAGCTTCGCGAGCTTTTACATTGGAATACATCCCCTGGTGCCCCTGCCGCCACAAGGAAGAGCCATCGGTTTCCTCCTGTTGGTCCTGGGAAACCGTTTCATTCCTGGATATAGGCTCGAACTCGTCCTGCTCAAAGTTGGTCACCTGCTCCTCTCCGGTCATGGCGCAACCGGCCAGGAACAAGGGTAAAAGCACAAATAGAATCACCTTGTTCAGCATGGCTAAAACTCCACTTTTACTCTCCCGTTTTGCACCACCCGGCAAAGGACCTCTTCCTGGGACTGGGTATTGCGAACCTTGATCACGTCGCCTTTCTTGCCCTTGGAGCGGGCCACGCCCTTGGCGGTGACCCGAAGGGAATCGGACTGGGCCACCATGGTCACCACCTCTCCCCTATCCACCAGCACAGGACGAGTAACATCTCGCTCCCGCAGCACCTGGCCGGATTCCATGCCCCGCTTCAGATGCATGCCCGCAACCTCTCCCTTGCTGGTGAACGGATCCCTTGTTCCCGTAATATCCCGCTCCTGCAGCTTGATATCTTCTTCTCCCAGGACCTGGTCCCTGTCCAGATCCTTCTTGGCCACCACAACCTCCGCCTTTGCCTCGAGATCTCCCCGTATGGTCTTGTTGGTCACCATCTGCTCATCCACCCAAATGCGCAGGGTAAGATATCTGCTGCCGATAACCTGGGAATGGGAAGGAATGACTTGATAGTCCAGATCTCCCCTGGGCACAGTAAAGGGATCCGGCAGGCTGCTCGGGGTGAAGCGCAGCTCATTCACCGGGAGCTCCCGGCTTTTTCCTTTCATGTACTGCTGAATCATCTCCTTTATTTCCTGCTCCCGGATCAGCCTTCCCTCGTGGCGGACGACAACCTTGTCCGCTCCGCTCCAGGAGACTTGTCGCTCATCGGACAGTGCCTCCCGCACATAGGCCTTGAGTGTGGCCGCCTCAAAGACCTCCCCCTCTCCGGAGTCCGGAGCCGGAAAGAGCACCTCATCCCCGTGCTTCTGCTTTGCCTCCTGCGGAGAAAGGGAGGCCACCTCCTGCAGGGTGAGATCCTGCCCACTCACTTTCGCCTCGGATTTGAACCGCACCTCCACTTCCGCCGCGGCAAGGGCAGAACAGCAGAAGAGCAGTAAAAAGCAGACAAATGCCGAGCTTACTTTTTTCATGGGAGCTTATCCCCTAGGCCATCTGATTGGTGATCTGCAGCATCTCGTCACTGGACTGGACCGCATTGGAGTTGGTTTCGTACGCCCTCTGGGCGGAGATCATATTCACCATTTCCTTCATAACGCTCACGTTGGAGTCTTCCAGATAGCCCTGGGAGAGCGTGCCTAGACCGTTTTGCCCGGGCATCCCGATAATGGGATCCCCGGAAGAGGTGGTCTCCTGGTGCAGATTGTTGCCCATGCTCTGCAACCCGGCTGGATTGGTGAACCTGACCAGCTCAATATTGCCCAGCTCCTCGCCTTCGGGACTCTCCCCGGTATAGGCGGTGACCGTTCCGTCCGAGCCCACGCTGATATCAGTCGTTCCCTCGGGCACAGAGATGTCGTCCGCAAGGGGGTGTCCGTCCGAGGTCACTATTCTTCCGTCACCGTCCAGCTTGAAGGCCCCGGCCCTGGTATAGGAGATTTCCCCGTCCGGCAGCCGGACCTGGAAGAATCCGTCCCCCTCAATGGCCATATCCAATTGGTTGCCCGTTTTCTCCAGATCCCCCTCGCTGTAGATCTTGCTCACCCCGGCGGTTCGCACTCCCTGCCCCACCTGAATACCGGTGGGAATCTCAGTGTCCTCGGTTGCCGGGCT
>CAYSPQ010000145.1:0-5002 GCA_964432965.1 uncultured Desulfohalobiaceae bacterium | reverse complement strand
GAAGAAAAATCAACAGAACCTTCGGTAAATAGGGTTCAAAATACCCCGTGAAGGATAAGCTGGCTCAGCCCAGGGTGGTGAGGTAGGCGTACAAGCTGGTGCCGGAATCGGTGAGGCCCAGTTTGTGGCGTAGATTCCTGCGGTGATAGGCCACAGTGGTGGGCTCTATGTTCAGGAGCTCGGCGATTTCCTTGCTCGACTTGCCCTCGCGGACCAGGGTGGCAACCTGCCTCTCCTGGTGGGTCAGCATGCGGCGCAGGCTGGATAGGTGCTCCAGGAAGGAGGTGGTGATATTGCGCAACTGGGATTCCACCACATCCAGGAGCTCCCGCCGGGTGGGCTCATCCTCCACCTCCCGGAGGCGGTCCAGATGAGGAAGGACCAGCTCCTGGACATTGGCTGTAACCCGCTGCTCCAGATCCGCCTTTTCCTGCTTGTACTGCCGGAGAAGGACCTTGAGGGCGGTGTTTGCCTCTTCCAGGTCCCGGGACTTCTGGCGCAGCTCCTCTTGGGCCTCCTTGAGGGGGGTGACGTTCTCGTGGGTGAGGACCACTTGGGCGGGCTCGGTCTCCGGCACCCGCACAGCCCGCATATAGAACCAACGCTTCTCCTCGCTGGAATGGCAGGGGTAGTCCGTGGCGAACTCGCTTGCCTCCCCGCGTATAACGCTCCGGATTCCCCCGGCGACCTCGGCTGCCTTTTCATCTCCGTTTTCCGCCGCGCAATCGCATATTTCCAGATAGTTGAGGTGCAGTGTATCCGGACGCAAGGGAAGATCGTTCATCTGGGCGAATTCGCGCCAGGCCCGGTTGGTGTCCAGGATGAGGCCCTGGTGGTCCAGTATGGCCACGTGGGCGGAAAGCGCGTCCAGAATGGTTCCGGCCCGGTCCTGATTCCAGCTGGAAGAGGGGCTGGGCTCGGGACTATCCGAGGAAGGGCTCTGACGGCTCCTTTTGTCTCCTTCGCGGCTCATCGGGTTGTGTTCCGTGGTTCAGTTATGGTGTTTGCAAGGAAATGGGCTCAGAGGGCGTTGAAAGTCTTCCAATTGCTGCAAGGGCTTTTTCACTAGCCTGCTAATTGAGCCATACTATCCCCAGGTTCAGATAGGCGGCAAGGCCCACCCATGCCGCGTAGGGCAGAAACAGGAGCGACGCGCTCCTGGATAGGGGATAAGCGTATAGAATGAAGCCGAGGATTAGAAGCAGGAGAAGGCAGATATCCACCAGGGCAAGCTCCGGGCTCTGCAGTCCGAAGAATATCCAGGACCAAATGGCGTTGAGGACCAGTTGTGCAGCCCAAAGGACAACAGCAGTATGCCACGGGCTGGGAGCCTTTCTCCAGACCAGCCAGCCAGCCAGGGCAATCATCAGATACAGGGTCAGCCAGACCGGGGTGAAGACCCATCCGGGAGGGGTCAGGGCCGGCTTGGTCAGCTCCTGGTACCAGGGTCCGGGCGGGAACAAAGCACCAAAGGAGGAGGTGGCCGCCACCAGGGAGAGGATGACCAGAAGGCCCAGGACTTGCCGGAAAAGCCCTTTTCTTAGTCCCTTTTGCCCTTTCTCCATAAGGCCCTAGTCTATAAGCTCCTTGCAGTTAAGACAAGCATTCGCGAATAAATTGGCCCGCATTCTTGCTGCGATCATCTTATATGCTATTTATATAAAATTTATATAACAAGCTCCGCGGCTGCTATTGAGGGTTTCGGCCTTGAACTTTTGGGGCTTATCCGGGGGAGGGGGGCAGCTTGTTGGTCAGGGGAAGCAATTTTCACCGGAGAAGGAATCTGCTGCTGCCTTGGGCCCCGGCAAGGACAGTTTCGTCCTTTTAATTAGAAATAATGCTTGAATCGCTCGAGCTAGATTGGTAAAGTAACTAAAATCTCAATTGTATAAGCATAATAGCCTTCTTTTCTCTTGATGTTGGGGCAAGAGGCGGAGTTGCAAAAGGGGATTTCCATAACTCCTATGGGTGTGAACAGCGTTTTGCTAAAGGAGAGCCTTTTCAGATGCGTCTGCAAAAATTCTTTTTTGCAGACGCAGAGGACAGAGGACAGAAGACAGAGTACCCCAGTGAAACAAAGACAAGGTTTTACCCCGGTGTATTGGAAGAGAATACACGGGGTAGGCGGAGCAGGCAGAAAAATCAATGAGTTAGAGAAACTTGATTGAAAGCCATTGCCTGATTTTTAAATTTTTGCAGTGGCATCTTTTCAGGCATGCGTTGAATCAGTTTCAATTAATTAGCCAATTTTGCGGTAAATAGAAGGAGAAACGTATGAGCAATGCAGACAATGGTTCTTGTGAGAAGGTAGTAAACAATTCCGGAAACAGTCTTTTCGTCCAAGACAAGGAAACTCTGGATCCCCTGCTGGCTGTTAGCCGGGTTTCAGCAGCTATAAGCGGTCTGGGAGACTTGAATGCAATATTGAAGATCGGGCTGGACACCACCTTGAATTGCATGAGCGGCACTGCCGGGGGAATAATGCTGCTGGACGAGGAAAAAGGGATGCTCAACTACAGGGTTGTTCGAGGCCTGTCTCCACGCTTTTCCGAAGAGATGAACATGAAGCTTGGCGAGGGTATTGCCGGCAAGGTTGCCCAAAGCGGAAAGCCCATCCTGGTGGACGACATGACGGAGGAACCCCAGGCAATTCGGCAGGACCTTATATTTTCGGAGGGTATCAAGTCCTTCTTGAGCGTGCCCTTGAAGGTGAAGGAAAAGGTTCTGGGTGTGATGAATTGCGCCAGTTACAGCCCCTGCAGCTTTGGTCAGAACGAGGTCCATTTGCTGCAGTCTATTGGAGATCAGCTGGGGATTGCTGTTGAACAAGCCAGATTGCAAGAACGTCTGCGCAAGAGCAGGGAGATGTACAAGCAAATGGCCCGCAAGATACTGGAGACGCAAGAGGAAGAGCGCAAGATGATGGCCCGTGAGTTACACGACGGAACCAGTCAGATTCTGGCTGGATTGTCCCTCAACATGCAGGCGCTGATAGAGATGGCAGGATCCATAGGCATAGAGGATGCGAAATTCATGGATATATTGAGGAAGAGCCATGATGCTTCAGTGCAGATGCATAGCGAAGTCAGCAGGCTAATAGCGGATCTGCGCCCCACCCAGTTGGACACTCTGGGATTAACCGCTGCAGTCAGGCAGTATGTCAACTTCAAGATTGCTTCCCAGGGTATAAAGGTGCATTTGGATCTAGATCCAGTGGAAGAGTTCCTGGATCCCGAGGAAGAGCTCAGCTTGTTCCGCTGGATACAGGGAGCGATAGGCAATGTTATCGAGCATTCCCAAGCCCAGGAAATGGAAGTGCAAATAAAGCAGCAGCAGGCTAAATTGATGTTGCGGGTCAGAGACAACGGACAGGGTTTCGACTCGGATGCGTTGCCGCAAATGAGGGAGAGGGGGCGAGGCTATGGTCTGCTGAACATGAAGGAAAGAATAAAGCTGATAGGAGGAGCTTGCTCCGTGCAGTCCAAACCCGGGCAAGGAACCACGGCGACCGCATATCTTCCGCTCTTCGGCAGATAGGGAGCTTATATCCGGCCCTGCTCTCCGCTCTGCCCGCACCCGGATCAGATTCACCGCATAACTAAACAGGCTGCCTCCTTTTTCCGAAAAACCTCGTTGCGAGATCATGACCCACAATAAAAAAATAGGCTTGCTGGTTGTTGATGATCATTCCCTTGTGCGGGAAGGTGTTTGCGCTGTTCTGGACCTTTTTGCCGAGATCCAAGTCCTGGGGGAAGCATCCAATGGATATGAAGCCCTGGACATGGTGCAGAGGCTAAGACCCCACGTGGTCCTGATGGACATTTCCATGCCCGAGATGGACGGCTTTGAGGCTACCCGCCGCATTTGCAAGGAATTTCCGGGAGTGAAAGTCATGGCCTTGACCCAGTATGCGGACAGAGAGCACGCGTTTCAAATGCTCGAAGCCGGAGCGGCTGGATTCATTAGCAAGTCCATCGATTCCGCGGAGCTACTGAGGGGAATCCGGGCAGTTTACAACGGAGACTCCTTCTTGTCCCCCCAGGTGGCCAAGTACCTGGTGGAAGGCTTTCAAAGGGAGGAATTGGAGAAAAAGAGGTGGGATCCCTTTCAAGAGCTGACAGCCAGGGAGCGAGAGATACTCAAGTTGTTTGCGGAAGGTTATACTACCCAGGAGATCGCCGATCTTCTGGTGGTCAGCTACAAGACGGTAGAAGGTCATAAAACAAGGCTCATGGCCAAGCTGGATCTGAAAAACCGGATCGACCTGGTTAAGTACGCCCTCCGCAAGGGGATCATCAGCTGCTGATCCCCTTGCGGAGATCCTGCCCGCTTCCAGTCGCCCCTTCGCTACACATACCTGGCATTCCGCAGCCACGGTTGCCGCTGCAGGCTGCCGTGCCCGCCCTTGTCTTAGTGACATCCCCCATCCGAGCCAGGATAGCCTGTCCCTACCCGTAAAGCAGGAGGAAGGCAGCGGATTGCTGGCTGTGCTTTCCTGCAGGCAGTGCCGTTTCCGTGTGAGTTCGGGGATATCTTCACCCGAAAATCGCGGGAAAATCCCCTCCCCAATAGGGGGGATCACCTCAAGACCAGTGAGCTGCAATGCCATATGCTGTATATAATCAAACCTGAACCATCGCTTTCCTGCATGGAGCATGGTCCATAATTTAACTTAAAGGAGGAAGGAAGATGGAAAAGGAACAGGCTGTCCTGTTGGTTGATGAGGACAAGGATTTTTGCACGGATCTGAAAAAGCATCTGGAGGAAAACGGCTTTGAGGTTCTGCTCGCCTCTTCTTCCGAAGAGGCGGGAAAAAACGCCAAGCAAAAGAACCTGAGCCTGATCATCATTGGCACCATATTGCCCCGCGGCGAGGCTTTCAGGTTGCACAAGTGGTTCAAGGAGAACCCGAGCATAAAAGAGGTGCCGCATGTGATCCTGGATGCGCCTCCGGAAAGCCATTCCTACAAGGGATGGCGCAGGGATGAGGGCATGCAGGTCG
>CAYSPQ010000144.1:0-5011 GCA_964432965.1 uncultured Desulfohalobiaceae bacterium | reverse complement strand
AGATAGAAAAGATGAAAGAGAAGAGGTATCTCAAGTCATTGAGTCTGTTGGATCTCGGTAGAGAGCTCGGGTTGGCGGAGAGAGCTGTGGAGAGGTATAAGGAAGAAGGTGACGAGGATAAGGCTGAGGAGCTGGAGGAGTACTGTGAGAAGGTGAGGCAGGAGATCAATAAAAGAAAGGGTTAAAACAAAAAAAAATTGAAACGAGCGATCGATAGGGATGAGAGAGAGGTATATAAAATTTAGTCAAATAAAATCCCCCATATTCCAAAACATAAGAGATATTTCAAAAAGACTTTTCTAAGCATTTACTTTTAAATTTCCCTTTATCCTGAATTTCACCATTTTTCAGATTCAATTCTAAAATGTTATCACTTTTTTGGTTCGGTTCAAATATCAACTCATATGGGGTATTAGGACCAAGTATCTCTTCGTCTTTCCTAACTTCTTCAACAGTTTTTTCCTCCCCTTCATACTCCTTATAAATACTTGTAACTTTTATATTTAAAATAGCATCTCTATTTAGAATGTAATACTTATTACGATTTAAATCACCAATTACCAGATAACAATCTATATCATTTTTCTCTTCAAATCCACAGACCAATTTTGCCTGATCTACACTTGAAAACCGAATTCGATTGTTTGAGAGGGATTTTACTTCAAAATATTTATTTTTATTTATATTACAAATAAAATCTATTGGCTTATAGTTATCATTATACCTATTTAATTTTTTGTCCGGATGAATTTTCAAAGTAAATTTTTTTGAATCATAATCTTTCTTGATTTTTTTCAAAAATTCTTCAAAATTATTCTCTACTTTTATATAATCTAGATCTTCTTCGTCATCTTTTACACCAGTAGTTTCATTATTTCCGTCAGTACCACCACCGGTACATGTTCTACCACCAGTACTCGTTCCACCACCGGTCCTCCCTCCAACACTACTAGAATTATTTTTAGATGTCCCACATTCTTGACATTTTGTCATAGTTTTTTCATTCAAGGTTGCACAATGATCACAAATCCAATCGTCATCTTCCTCTTCCTGGCCTTTATCATTTTTTTCTTTATTTTTGTATTCAATTTCTTTACCATCACTTTCTTTTTCCCCTTTAGTCTTCTTTTCCTTTATTTTTTCCTTCACTTCTTTAATTACCTTTTCAGGTTCATTGACTAATTTATTACTCAAAGCAGTCTTGTTTCTTATCTTCAAATGAGTAGAAATTTTTTCGATTATTTTTTTAGTTAAATCTTCTTTTTGTCCATCTTTGACATACAACGATGCTTCTTGATCATCTTTATTAGTCTTGTTCAAATAGCATTTTTCCTCTGAGAGATTGATAAGCCCTATTGTATTTTCTTCAGAATCATCTAAATTCCTTAAAAATACCTCGACTTCAAACTCATCATCATCTAAGACATGATATAAATTAATAGTGCGATCTACATTATTATTTTTTAAAATAATGATTTTATTTTCTTTCAGCTTTATTGAGGGATCGTCATCATTCATATAACCAATTTCTTTTTTATAAAAATGATATTTAAATTCATTGTCCTTTTTATTAATTTTAGCTAAAAGGTTTTCCATCCGCTTTAGTTTATTATCGTTATTATTCCCATCATCATCATTTAGAATATTTTGCAATTCATAATTTTGAAAAGGTTCATTATCACCTTCATTTTTTCTCGCTTCACCAGTTTGTAAAGAATAGACATTTTTAATTTTAAAAGGGAGGATATTGTTCAATAAATCTTTTAATTTATCATGTTTTGGTACGGGTATCAAATTTAGATTATCATCCTCTAATGTTATATTTTCTTTTTGGTCAACAACAATATTTTGGTGATCATATTCATAGAATTCTAAGTTATTAATATTCGAATCCCTTATTTTAAATTCTTTTATCTTGGGAATATTGGCAAAAAGATAGATAGGCTTATCTATTTTTTGACCGTCTGATCCACTTTCGAATTTTTCGCAGAGTTTCTCAAGAATTTCAATTTGTCTGTTTATTTTATCGGTAGATTTGATGTTTTCACAATCCAATTCTTTTTGATCAAGTCTTAATTGATTCAATAATTTATCAAAAGAGGGGTTTTTTTCTAGTCTTTTAATTAAATGTTTTCTATCATCTTCATTGCCAATTTTTTCTTCTTCTTTTACAAAATAAATATCGTCATCGCCGTAATAATCATGATGGTATGAGTCGTTCTTATCAATTGCGATATCATTGAGAGAACGAAATTTACCATCTATATAAAGTATCTCTTCTTCAACATTTTCACTAAAGCATTCTAGGTCTGTACCGAGTTTGTTGTTCATATAGCCGTGAACGTATTTTCTCCATTTTACATCATGGATTTTCTTTTTTTCTTTACTTATTGCCGTCACACTTTTAATAAAATCATCGTTTTTAATAACTTCTGTAGCTTCTAATCCACTTCTTATTTGGGTCAATTCCAATTTTTCATTTTTTGTTTTAGTATTCAAATTAATATTATTTCCATCATCATCTTCTAAATTGTCTATATTTTTATGATCGTATTTTCCCATGCCTCCAACTAAATATTTGAAAATCAACTCTCTCTCATCGTCTTTTTCCTCTTCTCCACTTTTTTCTATATGATAGAAGAAATTTGGAGGTTTTAGTTTATCTTCATCTTTGCCTAGATTATTTACATATATCCATTTTTCATCGAAGATTTCAGGTAGAGACTGACTATCTCTTTTATTAATATGTTTTAACAAATAATTTTTTCTCAGATGTGATTTATCATATGTTTTTATATTTTTCACATAATTTTCAATATCTTTCTTTAATAACCCCTTATTTTCACATAACTCTGTCAGTATTTCTTCACCGATATCTTTTTTATCTTTAAAATCCTTTAAAAAATTATTTTTTGATAATTTATTTTCTTTTCCCATGACTTCCAATATTTTATCAAGGGGATAATCATCCCCCCCTATCAAATAGATTTTAGAAAGTGAAAAGATCAAGTCATTTGATAACTCAACTTTTAAATTTTTTAAATTCATATTTAATTTATTTTTTACACTTGTATTTGACTCAGAAGTTTCTTCATCTTCATCTTCATCTTCGATTTCGTTTTTGTATAGCTTAGCTAACACAAAAACCAAAGTTTTTAACTCTCCAATCGATATATTTTCAATTTTTTCCTTATTTATAATATCGTCTTCTATCCTTCCACAGAGTTCATCAAATTCTAGACTCTTTTTTTTGTCTAGTAATTTAAGTTTATCACATTTATCAGGGTAATCTGGTAAACTAAAATATTGAGTAACTTTTGAGAATTCATTTTTGTTTTTTTCTAAATCTTGATAGATTTCATCGCTCGTTTCCAATATTTTCTTTTTGGATCTACAATAGCATACATTCCCGTCTTTATCTTTTTTGTAAGTTGTAGGTATAATCGGTAAATATTTAATTATTTGTTTAAAGTTGGTATCAATTTCTTTTTTATTTAAAAAGTCATACAAACGATTCAAATAATTTGTAATTTTTTTTATGAAGTCCGTATTTAACTTAGTGAATTCTGATTCATTTCTAAGCATTTTTGAAAGGCTATCAATTTGTTTTTCCCAATGATTTTTTATCAACTCTTCATATTGGGATTTAAAATCATTTTCATTTTCTTCTTCAACAAAATCGCTAAAATAAACTTTAGGTTCCAAAAAACATACCTCTTTTTTATTGTCACCAATCAGATATTCGGAAGTATTATCACAATTGTAATCATCCCAGGGCATAAAAAGACCTAATTTCTCTTTCCCCTTATTTTCGTCACCTGATAAAAACAACGGGTACAAATCCTCTTTTTTGGGGTAGTAGATTATAGAGGTATCTTCCATTTTTTCTTTTGTAAGACTTTTGTGTTGATCTATATATTCTTTCAACAACTTCGCGAAAGCTTTTTTGATATTTTCTTTCTTTTTGTTTTTTAATTTTTCGAGGTCTATATCATTAAGTCTATCCCTGATATCCTCAAAACCAAATTTAGACATGTCTATCTCATGTGTTTTATCATCTTCAAATGATTGTTTCCATTTTTGAGGGAATAGCCCTTTATTAAGGTCTGATTTATCTTTAAGTATTGTGTTTATAGGTGTGCAAAAGGCTAGAAAATCTAAAAAATTTTCTCTCTCTGTCCACACAACTTCAGTTTTAGGATAGAGGGCATTGGGTTGATTCTTATTAATGCTATGTGTATTGAGACATACTGGCCAAATTGGAATGTCTTCAGTCACCTCTTGATCCCAAGATAAAAAATCTATTAACTCAATAGCTTCATCTCTATGAGATAGATTAAAGTCCCCTATTTCTAAATTATCTGATTTACATTTTTTCTCATCTTTTCCAGGTATATTTTGTAATTCGAAGTTTTTTTCAATATATTTTTTTAATAATAATGGGAAGTGTTCATCTACAAAAACATAATCTCCAAATTCATTATGGTCAGAAATCCAAGTCCAATCCTTATCTGCAACAACGAATCTTGATTCCTCGTCTTTAACCTTGTATTTTCTGCTCTTTTCATCTGTTTTTTTCTCATTTTTTTTCATGTTCTCTTCTTTCAATTTTGATACCATATCACAGAGATCTTCATTCTCAGCTATGTAACACTTATTGGTTTCTCTTCTCTTTCCATCTTTATCTATGATAATTTCTCTATCTAAAAACAATTTTTTATACTTTTCATCTTCAAAAGATAAAAACTCATTATTACTCCCATTAAGAAGATCAAGAAAGTTTTCTATATAATACCCCGAACTTCTAACTCCTTTTCCTTTTCTTCTTCAGGATTACATCCTTCGATCCTCGGAATCTTTGATTCCTGCGGATCAATTATCTTGTAGCTCCCATCTTCGTTCCTTTTTACATCCATATCCTTTACCTCTTCTGTAGATCCTTTAGAATGGTCTTTCTTGACCAATGTTTTCAGCTTTTCATGGATCTTGTTCAGCAAGCTCATCTTGTCGT
>CAYSPQ010000143.1:0-5033 GCA_964432965.1 uncultured Desulfohalobiaceae bacterium | reverse complement strand
CTTTGCCATCCGCGAGGGGGGCCGCACAGTAGGTGCAGGCGTGGTCTCAGAGATTCTGGAGTGATTAACTTATATACCCATCCTTGTTCTGTGAAAATCGATGGACAGTCTTAGGGGAAATTATATGGCCACCATGACCAGAGAAAGGATTAGGATAAAACTCAAGGCTTATGACTACCGCATATTGGACAAGGCGGTCACGGAAATCGTGGATTCCGCCCACAATACAGGTGCTAGCATAGCCGGACCCATACCGTTGCCCACAAAGATCCGCCGTTTCACTGTAACCAGATCGCCACATGTGAACAAAAAGTCTAGGGAACAATTCGAGATGCGTGTTCACAAGCGCCTTTTGGACCTTTTGGAGCCTACACAACAGACAGTGGATGCTCTGGGCAAGCTGAGCCTTCCCGCTGGGGTGGATGTGGAAATCAAGCTTTGATGAAGAGGTGTATATGAATTCCGTTGGCCTGATCGGAAAAAAGATCGGCATGACAGCTATATTCGGTGAGCATGGGCAAAGGATTCCTTGCACAGTTGTAGAGGCCGGACCCTGCCAGATAGTGCAAAAGAAAAGCCCTTCCCGTGATGGATACAGCGCCCTTCAGCTAGGTTTTTCCCCCATAGCCGGTCGCAAGCTGACCAAGCCGGAGAAAGGCCATTTCTACCGACATGTTGACGCCTTCTATCGTTATCTAAAGGAGTTCCCCCTTCAGGAGGGTGATTCCTACGAAGAGGGACAGTATCTTGATGTTCAGCAGTTCAGCGTGGGGGAAAAAATCAAGGTGACTGGCCGGAGCAAGGGAAGAGGTTTCAGCGGGGTAATGAGAAAATGGAATTTCGCTGGAGCTCCCGATTCCCATGGTACGCACAAGGTTCATCGAAGGGGCGGTTCCATAGGTCAGATGTCCGACCCGGCCAGGGTGTTCAAGGGGAAAAAGATGCCAGGCAGAATGGGAAATAGACCGGTAACTATGAGAAATCTTCAAATTGTGGACATAAGGCCCGAAGACAACCTGGTATTGGTAAAAGGACAGCTCCCCGGGCCTAAGTACGGAATCGTCTATTTACGCAAGGAATAGTAAGGGGCCTAAAAAATGAGCGCAATAACACTATATGATCAGCAGAGTAATTCGCTGGGAGAATTCGACCTGCCCGAAGACCTCTTCAATGTGCCCATAAGGCCTGAGATCCTCAACTCCGTGGTCAAGGCTCATTTAAGCTCTGGTAGGCTGGGGACTGTGCAAGTAAAGAATCGCTCCGCAAAGCGAGGGGGCGGAAGGAAGCCATGGCCCCAGAAGGGCACTGGCAGAGCTCGTCACGGCTCCATAAGATCTCCGTTGTGGACTGGGGGAGCGGTAATACATGGCCCCAAGCCCAGGTCCTTTGAAAAAAAGATTAATAGACAGGTTAAGAGACAGGCCATGAAGATGGCCCTCAGCGGAAAATACCGGGATCAGGAGCTTGTCGTGCTGGACAGGATTGAGCTTGAGAACCCCAAGACTAGAGAGTTTAGCAGTATTCAGAACGCGCTCAGCCTGATCAAGCCCTTGATCGTGGTCTCAAAAACAGATACAAATCTTGATCTCGCTACTCGAAACATACCCGATGTAAAGCTGATGAGCGCGGACAATCTCAACACCTACGACATCCTCAAGTATAAGCATTTGGTCCTGACTGCCGAGAGCGTGGAAAATCTCAAAGAAAGGTTGCAATAGCCATGGATTATACAGAGATCCTGTACAGGCCTTTGATAACCGAGAAAACAACTGCTCTCAAAGAGGAAAACAACCAGCTGGTTTTCTGGGTTCACAAAAAGGCAAACAAGATAGAGATCAAGAAGGCTGTGGAGGAGGCTTTCCAGGTTCGGGTGCTACGGGTTAACACCTCCACCAAAAAGCCGCAGGACAAGAAGCGGTTCGGTCGCAAGATGGGGCGTAAACCCGGGGCAAAGAAGGCCTTTATTACTTTGGAGCCCGGTGAAAAAATCGAATACTTTGAAGGTTTCTAGTTATGGCTCTCAAGCATTTGAATCCGACCACCTCCGGCCAGAGACAACAAAGCGTCCATGATTTCAGCCAGTTGAGCGACAAGGAGCCGGAAAAGTCCTTGGTCAAGGGACTGAGCAAGAAAAGTGGCAGGAATTTTTATGGCCGTATTACCAGCCGTCGACGTGGAGGTGGCCACAAGCGCAAATATCGAATAGTGGACTTTAGGCGCAATAAGTTCGACATCGAGGCCAAGGTCGCCGCTCTGGAGTACGATCCGAACCGGACGGCCCGGATCGCCTTGCTGCACTATGTGGATGGTGAAAAGCGCTATATTCTAGCTCCGAGGAATTTGAAGCTGGGGCAGAAGGTGATCTCCAGTTCCCAGGCAGAGATAACGCCCGGTAATGCCCTCCCCCTCAAGAACATCCCCAATGGCACAGTGGTGCATAATGTGGAAATGACGCCTGGCAAAGGCGGTCAGATCTGTCGCTCTGCTGGGACCTACTCCCAGGTGGTGGACAGAGAGGGCAAGTTCACCCTGATACGCATGCCATCCGGTGAAGTGCGCAAGATCCTGTCTACTTGTATGGCTACTGTGGGTCAGGTAGGCAACATCGAGCACGAAAACGTCAAGATTGGCAAAGCTGGCCGCAATAGATATAGAGGCAGGCGACCCAAGGTTCGGGGTGTAGCCATGAACCCCATCGATCACCCCCTGGGCGGAGGTGAAGGCCGCAGTGCAGGGGGAAGGCATCCAGTAAGTCCTTGGGGCATGCCCACAAAGGGCTACAAGACTAGGCGGGGTAAAAAGAGATCCTCCAAGTTTATAGTCAAAAGGCGCAAGTACTAGCTATCCTAGCTTAGATATTTCCTCTCTAGATTCTAGCTCTTTACCTGTTAACTCAAAGTGCACCTGTGTCTCATGATCTCACAATGTAGCTGAACAACAGGGTTGCATATATTGCCAGCTACAAGCAGTACTCTTTTAGGTAGGGGCTAATCCCAAAGAAATAGAGATTGGAAAACAGGTCAACCCAGGAAGAATTAAGGGGATATTATGCCGAGATCGCTCAAGAAGGGTCCCTTTGTTGATCAGCAGTTGCTGAGGAAGGTGCAAAGAAGCAATGAAAGTGGAGATCGGGGAGTGATCAAGACCTGGTCCCGGCGCTCTACAATAACTCCCGAAATGGTTGGAATCACGTTTGCAGTCCACAATGGTAAGAAGTTCATTCCCGTTTTTGTAACCGAGAACATGGTAGGCCACAAGCTCGGTGAGTTCTCTCCTACCCGTACATTTAGAAGTCATGCCGGAGATAGGAAAAGCCGCGTCAAGGGGAAGAAATAACAAAGGATTTCGAGGTGGAGCATGGAAGTTCGAGCAAAGGCCCGCTATAGCCGCGTATCGCCCCGGAAGACGCGACTGGTAGCGGAGAACATCAAAAATCTCCCATTGGCAGAAGCCCTGAATATTTTACGCTTTACTAACAAAAAGCCGGCCAATGTCCTGTACCAGGTTTTATACTCCGCAGTGTCCAACGCCTGGAACAATTCATCCATGGAAGTGGAAAATCTCTTCGTGAAAAGAATACTGGTAGATGAGGGCCCCAGCTGGAAGCGTATAAGGCCTAGGGCTATGGGCAAGGCTACTCGAATTTTGAAAAGGACTAGTCATATAACCGTCGTCGTGGATGAACCGCAAGGGAGGTAAGGTTTGGGTCAAAAAGTGCATCCTCAGGGGTTTCGGTTGGGGTACAACAAGGACTGGCTGTCCCGCTGGTACAGTGAAAAGAATTATGCAGCCTACATTTATCAGGATAAAAAGATTAGGGAGTTCGTTAAATCCAGGCTGTACCACGGCGGGATTTCCAGGATAGAGATAGAGCGCGCTGCGGAAAAAGTGCGACTCATAATCTATACAGCCAGGCCGGGGATTGTGATCGGAAGAAAGGGCGCAGAAATAGAAAAGCTGCGCAACGAGCTAAAGCATAAATTCAATTACGAATTCGTGATCGAGGTGAACGAAGTACGTCGCCCAGAGACCGACGCTCAGCTTGTGGCCGAAAATGTGGCTATGCAGCTTGAACGGAGAGTGGCCTTTAGAAGGGCCATGAAAAGGACCATCGGCCTAGCCAGAAAGTTTGGAGCGGAGGGGATCAAGGTTAGTTGCGCCGGTCGGTTGGGCGGCGCCGAGATTGCTAGAACCGAATGGTTCAAGGATGGAAGGATCCCTCTTCATACCCTGCGTGCTGACATTGATTACGGATTTGCCACAGCTCGTACTACTTACGGAGTAATCGGAGTCAAGGTCTGGATCTTTAAAGGTGAAATTTTGAGCGAGGTCAAGAGCAATGCTTAGTCCCAAGAAGCTCCGCTGGAGAAGACAACACCGCGATTTCGGCGGGAAAGGGTACGCCACGCGCGGAAATTTCATAGCTTTCGGTGATGTTGGCCTTAAAACAGTTCAGCAGGGTCGAATTTCCAATAGACAGATCGAGGCCGGACGCATGGCTATACAGCGGCATTTGAAAAGGGCGGGAAAGGTTTGGATACGCATATTTCCGGACAGGCCTTATACAGCCAAGCCGGCAGAAACACGAATGGGCAAGGGCAAAGGAAGCCCAACAGGATATATCGCTCCAGTTCGTCCTGGGCGAGTTATGTATGAAATCGGCGGGGTCAACGTGAACAGGGCCAAGGAGGCCCTTGCCTTGGCTGCTCAAAAGATGCCGGTAAAGACCAAAATAGAAGAAAAGGGTTGAGCCATGCGAGCCTCCGAGTTGAGAAAAAAGCAAAATAACGAGTTGCAAAACCAGCTAAGTGAATACAGAAAGGAGCTTTTTAATCTGCGCTTTCAGCATGCTACTGGTCAACTCGGCAATACCCAGAGGATGCCCCAGGTAAAGAAGAATATTGCCCGTATATTGACCATATTAAGAGAAAGGGAATTGGAGCAAAAAAATGAGTAAAAGGGTAATGACTGGATATGTTGTGAGCAACAGATCTAACAAAACAATAGTGGTCAGTTGCGAGACAACTGAGCAG
>CAYSPQ010000142.1:0-5069 GCA_964432965.1 uncultured Desulfohalobiaceae bacterium | reverse complement strand
GGGTTAATTTCACGGACAGGAATACGTGCGTACTCTTTGGGGACGGTGCAGGCGCGGCAGTGCTTTCCGGAATGGGAGGGCAGGCTCCGTATGTAGTGGACTCCCTGGAGCATTCCGACGGAACTCTGGGACATCTGTTGCCCGTGGGAAGGGAAGGCGGTTCGGTTAGGCCCTATCGGCCCGGGCAAACGGTAACCGAGGACTATTTCATTCAGATGAAGGGTCGGGAGCTCTTCCGCCACGCAGTGCGCGGAATGGCCGATCTGTCCGGTGAGCTGTTGGACAGGAACGGTCTGAGCACTGCGGATATCGATCTCTTCATTCCCCATCAGGCCAATTTGCGGATTGTCGAGGCCCTGTGCAAGAAATTGGATTACCCCCTGGAAAAAGTATACATCAACGTGGATAGCTACGGGAATACTTCCGCAGCCTCGGTTATAATCGCCTTGAGTGAAGCATACTTTAAAGGGAGAATCGCTGCAGGCAGCAGGGTGGTGCTCACCACCTTCGGTGCAGGTTTGACCTGGGGGGCTGCACTGCTTCAGTTCTGACCTCTAGGGATTCAAGTACTCAGACCGAGCGGTTTTATCGCTATGCTCAGGGGATCTGTCTGATCCTCATGGATATTTACAATCATCCCTCCATACCCATTGGCTGATAAAGGTTTTTTACCTGACCTGTTGTAAGCTACGGTAAAGGGGTCTGGGGGCGAAGCCCCCAACGAAGAAAAACGATGGAAACGCTCGATTGGAGAAGCAAGGAGTGTTTTTTGCCGGTGCCTGCTGGAAATAGAGGAAGGCATGGCACACAGTTATTGCACCACCGCAAGTCAGAAGGGAACTCTAAACGGAGCCTGGGATTATGAGTGAAGGGCCGGAAACAGCTATAGTGACTGGAGGCTCGAGAGGAATAGGGCAGGCCCTGGTCAAGCGCTTGGCCAGGGACGGATGGCAGGTCTTTTTCACATATGTGAGTAGCGCGGACAAAGCGGAACAGGTTCGGGAGGAAGCCGAAGCCTCGGGTAGTCCGGTGCGGGCCTTCCAGGTGGACGTGGCGGATACGCGCGAAGTCGCCCGCTGGTTCCAGGAAGAGATAAAGGACAAGGTTCGGCTGGCAGCGTTGATAAACAACGCAGGGATTACCCGCGACGGACTCCTTCTCCGGATGAAGGACCGGGACTGGAGCGAGGTTCTCCAGGTGAACCTGGAAGGAGCCTTTGCCTGCCTCAGGGAGGCTTCCAAGATCATGGTCCGCAGGCGGCGCGGTCGCATCATAAATATTACCTCACTGGCAGGTCAGTCCGGCAATCCGGGACAGGCCAATTACAGCGCTTCCAAGGCAGGCCTGATCGGCCTGACCAAGTCCAGCGCCATGGAGCTGGCTTCCAGGGGGATTACTGTAAATGCTGTAGCCCCCGGATTTATTGCCACGGAAATGACCGACGAACTGAGCGAGGAGGTCAGGCAGCAGTATCTGTCCCGGATTCCTTTGGGACGCTTCGGTACACCCGAGGACGTGGCTTCTGCTGTGTCCTGGCTGGCTTCAGAGGAGGCCGGGTTTATTACTGGCCATGTTCTCTCGGTCAATGGTGGAATGTACATGTAAGGTTACCCTTGTGGCTGTCAGCCCTGCAAGCAGATTGGACAGATTTCTTGCTGAAAGATTGGGCATATCGCTTGGGGAAAGTTCTGACTTCAGGAAAAATTCTTGTTCAGGCTGGAAATGTTGTGCCTTAACCAGGTGAAAATAAAAGACAGGAGGCTCTATGTCCGTTTTGGAGAAAATACAGAACATTGTTTCCGAGCAGCTGGATGTTTCCAAGGAGATGGTGACTCCGGAGGCTTCCTTTGTTGACGACCTGGGCGCGGATTCCTTGGATCTGACCGAGCTCATCATGGCCATGGAGGACGAGTTCGGAGTGGAAATCGACGATGAACAGGCCCAGGAACTGAGAACAGTTCAGGACGTGATCAACTATATAGAGTCCAATAGCTAGAAAACTGCTTGAACTGGGCCGCTGCCGAGCGGAATCCAGGATTTTGCAAATTCGGTTTCAGGCGGCCCAGGACAAACAAAGCGGAGACAGCAGGAAGAGGAGTTTGGCTTGCTGCGCTGAATCCAGGGTTTTCATCCGGACACGGAAGGATGCCTATCCTGCATTGTAAAAGGGGCTTCAGCGGGCAGCCAGGAGAAAGGAGCTTATTGGTTTTAAGCTTTAACCTACAAGTGCAGGGCACGAAAAGACATGATTGGAAAAAGGGTTGTCGTAACCGGTCTTTCGGCGATTACGCCGATAGGAAATGATCTGGACACGAGCTGGAGGAACCTCTTGGCTGGCAAGTCCGGCATTTCTCCTATTACTCGATTTGACTGCTCGGAGTATGCCACCAGGATAGCCGGAGAGGTCAAGGACTTTCAGTCGGAGAATTACATTCCCAAAAAGCAGGCGCAAAGGATGGACCGGTTCAACCGCTACGCAGTGGCGGGTGCCCATATGCTGCTAGATCATTCCGGCTTCGGGATCAGGGAAGACAACGAGCGCGATATAGGCATCCTTCTGGGGTGCGGATTGGGAGGGCTGGAAACCATAGAGGAATTCCATACCCGGCTTATGCACAAAGGCCCTGGCAGGATCTCCCCGTTTTATATCCCCAAGCTCATCTCCAATATAGCTGCTGGGCAGATCGCCATCTTCACCCAAGCCAAGGGGCCGAACATGGTGACCACATCCGCTTGCGCCTCCGGAGTACACAGCATAGGTTACGCCTATTCGGATCTGAAGCTGAACCGGGCCAAGGCCATGATTTGTGGGGGAGTAGAATCCACCATAACTCCCATGGCCGTGTCCGGATTCAATGCCATGCGGGCCCTTTCCACGCGCAATGAGGAGCCGGAGAAGGCTTCCCGGCCCTTCGACAAGGAAAGGGACGGATTCTTGATATCCGAGGGCGCCGGTATGCTGCTCCTGGAAACCCTGGATCAGGCCCTGGAAAGAGGTGCTACCATATACGCGGAAGTTTGTGGTTTCGGGGCCTCTGCGGACGCCTATCACATAACCGCTCCGGATGAGTCAGGAGAGGGCATGGCTTCGGCCATGAACGCGGCGATCCGGGAAGCGGAAATCAGCCCTACAGATATCGACCATGTCAACGCCCACGGCACTTCCACCCCCTTGAACGATATCTGCGAGACACGTGCCCTGAAGAATGTGTTCGGGGATCACGCCTATAATTTGAGTATTTCCGCGAACAAGTCCATGATCGGACACATGCTCGGTGCCGCGGGTGGAGCGGAGAGCGTGTTCAGCGCTCTGACCCTTCACGAGGGCAGGATACCCGGAACAATAAATCTTGAGTCCCCGGATCCGGATTGCGATCTGGACTTTGTTTCCGAGGGAACCAGGCAGCAGCAATGCGAATACGCCCTGTGCAATTCCTTTGGTTTTGGCGGGACCAACGCATGTATCCTTTTTAAGCGGTATACGGGGTGATTCCCCTCCGGCCTGGAAAATGCGCAATCGCTTGGCTTGGCCCCAATACTTCATGCGCATAGCAGCGCTGGTATCGGAGCGCTCCACTTGCCTTCGCCGCAAGGTGGGGGCTGTGGCGGTCAAGGACAAGCGCATCCTGGCCACCGGTTATAATGGAGCGCCTTCCGGCCTGGATCACTGCCTGGACATAGGATGTCTGCGAGAAGAAATGGGAGTTCCCTCGGGGCAGCGTCATGAATTGTGCCGAGGATTGCACGCGGAGCAGAACGTGATCCTTCAGGCTGCAGTCCATGGCATTCCCCTTGCCGGAGCCTGTATTTATTGTACCAACCAGCCCTGCCTCATCTGCAGCAAGATGCTCATCAACTGCCGCATCGAGGAGATCTATTTCGCGGAAGGCTACCCGGACGAGTTGTCCCGATCCTTCCTTGACGAGGCGGGGATCTTCTATCAACGCGTGGCTTGTCATTTTTCCGGGCAGCAGGGATAATAATCTGGTAACCCTTCACGGGGTGGTTTGAACCCTACTTACCGGAGGTAGGAAGTGAAAAAGACCCGTGAAGGTTTACATACTCTGGATGGGCTAGCCTGCAATTTGTGGCTTGGCTTGTCGCAATTTCCGGCAAAACCTTTCCTTTGGGCTGCAGGGATGCATGAACGGGAACTGATGCTGCGGGCAGTTGAACTGGCCAATAAAGGCAGGGGCAAGACCGCTCCCAACCCCTGTGTAGGGGCATTGCTGGTCAAGCAGGGCGAGGTGATCGGACAAGGCTGGCATGAGGGGCCAGGCAGACCCCATGCCGAATTGTGCGCCATAGAGAATGCCCGCAGCGCAGGGCTGGATACTACCGGAGCTTCTCTCTGGGTTACCCTGGAGCCCTGCAATCATTGGGGCCGGACACCGCCTTGCACCAAGGCCATCCTCGAGGCGGGAATAGCCAGTGTTTACGTGGGCACCTTGGATCCCAATCCCGGTATCGAAGGGGGAGGATGCCAGTTTTTGCGCGATAGCGGCGTTTCGGTGCAAACCGGAATAGAGGAACAAGCCTGCCGTGATGTGATTCGAGATTTCCTCTGCTGGGCCCTGCAAAAGCGTTCCTTTGTTCGGCTCAAGCTGGCGGCTACCCTGGACGGGAAAATCGGAGGCCGTGACGGGGCCTCGGGCTGGGTAAGCGGCCAAGAGGCCAGAACAGAAGTGCATCGCTTAAGGTCCTTTTCCCAGGCGGTTCTGGTGGGAGGTAATACCTTTTACCGCGACAATCCGCGTCTGGATGTGCGTTTTCCCCATTGCCCGTCCGAATCCCAGCCCCTGGCTGTTGTATTGACCAGCCGGCTGCCCCGGTCGGATGAGGATTATTTCCTGCTGCAAAACAGAGCGGGTCAAACAATATTCTGGACCAGTGAGGAGACCGCGCATACTCAGGAGGCTGATCGCCTTCGCGCAGGGGGGATAAGGGTGTGGGGCTTGCCGGAACGTCCAGGGAAGGGGTTGGACCTGGAAAGCGCCTTGAGATGGATGTATGCCGAATTCGGCTGTTTCGATCTCCTCTGCGAGGGTGGGGGACGCTTGGCCTACAGC
>CAYSPQ010000141.1:0-5080 GCA_964432965.1 uncultured Desulfohalobiaceae bacterium | reverse complement strand
CGAAGGACTGCCTGTCCCCGGAGGAAAGAGCGGGAATCCCGCAGCAGATCTGCTCTTCTGGGGCATGGATTCCGAAACCGTGGTGCCGCAGAATGGAAAGGGCATCGCGACCGGTGGAGAGGAAGATCTTGTCCACCAGACAGCCGGGAAAGAAGCCCACCTTGCTCCGGCCGCTGCTGGCCGGTTCATCGATTTTTCCCACTTCCCTGTGCAGGGGGGTCTTGGCCAGGGGCAAAAAGTGCCGGTCCCGAAGAAGGGGAGTATTGAAGCGGGAGCAGGAGGATCCCAGGACTTCGTTGGCCGGCTTGCTGAAAAGGCCCTGGCTCATGGAGGCCAGGCGCAAAAGGGCGTCCATGAGGCGCGGACGCGGCAAAAGGGCACGGAAAACGGCCCTTTTCAGCGGGGGCAGCCCCAGATATTCCCCTATGATGGCCCTGGCCTGGAGAAAAATGTCCACCACCCGGACGCCACTGGGGCAGGCCTTGGCGCAGGAGCCGCAAAGCAGGCACTTGTCCACCCTTTCCTTTACTCCGTGCGGGTCCTGCAGGAGCTGACTGGAGAGGTGCTTGAGCAGCACCAGCTTGCCCCGGGCCACATCCATTTCCCGGCCGCTTTCCGCATACAGGGGGCATACGGATTGGCACACCCCGCACCTCATACAGCTTTCCAGCTGATCGTCCAGCTCCCGCAAAAGTGAGGATAGCCGCTGTAGATCGGACATATCTAGGCTCCAGTAATCTTGCCCGGATTGAGGATTCCCTTGGGGTCCAGGGCCTGTCGCAACCTTTGCGAGTAAAGGGTGGTCCCCCGGGTGGTCTCCTTTTCCATGAACTTGGACTTGGCGATGCCGATGCCGTGCTCTCCGGAAAGCGTGCCGTCCAGCTCCAGGGCAGCGTCGAAGATCTCCTCCATGGCCTTCTCCACCCTGCGGAATTCGGCCTCGTCCCGCCTGTCGGTCAGGATGGTGGGGTGCAGGTTGCCGTCTCCCGCGTGGCCGAAGATGCCGATGGTTAGATCGTGCCTCTCCCCGATATCCCTTATGGCCCGGATCATGGCGGGAATCTTGCTGCGGGGCACGGTGGCGTCCTCCAATACGGTGGTGGGCTTGAGCCGGGCCAGGGCGGGCAGGGCGTCCCTGCGGGCCTGCCATATGTTGGCCTTCTCCTCCGGGGAATCGGCGATCTTCAGCTCCTTGACCCCCATGTTGCCGCAGATTTCCTGTACCCTGCGTGAGTCCTCCTCCACCTGGGCCGGGTGGCCGTCAACCTCGATCAAAAGCATGGCTCCGGCCTCCGTGGGCAGTCCCACTCCCCGGAAGGCCTCCACGCTGCGGATGGTGAAGTTGTCCAGGTACTCCAGGGTGCAGGGCAGGATCTTTTCCGCTATGATGGCGGAAACGGTTTCCGAGGCCTGATCCACGGAATCGAAGACCGCGAGCATTGCCTGTTGCGCCGCTGGAGGAGGAACTAGCTTGAGCACTATTTCCTTGAAGACTCCCAGGGTTCCCTCGGAGCCCACCATGAGCTGGGCCAGGTTGTATCCGGTGGCGCACTTGACCGTTTTGGCCCCGGCCTTTATCGGTTCTCCGTTCACGTCATAGAAGTCCACGCCCAGGACATAGTCCTTGGTCACTCCGTATTTGAGTCCGCGAAGGCCTCCGGCGTTCTCCGCCACATTGCCCCCCAGGGTGGAGACGTTCTGGCTCCCTGGATCCGGGGGGTAGAACAGCCCCTTTTCCCGCACGGCCTGGGCCAAGTGCGCGGTGATCACTCCGGGTTCCACCCTGGCGTAGAGATCCTCGGTATTGATTTCCAGAATTCGGTTGATGGAGTTGGTGAGCAGGACCACCCCCCTTTCCCGGGAAGGAATGGTTCCTCCGCTCAAGTTGGTTCCGGCTCCGCGAACCGTGAGCTCCAGATCGTTTTCGTTGCACAGGCGGACGGCTTGGCCCAAAGATTGGGTGTCCACGGGCTGCAGCACCAGCTCCGGAGCCACGGGGTCCAGGACGGCGGAATCAAAGGAGTAGGCGTGCCGGTCCACCTCGTGGCTCATCACGTTTCCCCTGCCCAGCACCTCCTCGAATTTCTTGATCAGGGATTTGTCCAGCATGGCAGCTCCTATGCATGTGGTAGCCGCAAGCGACGGAGCTTTGCCTGCTCGGCGCTTGCGGGTTTTAGCGGTTTGCTTGCCGCATTTGGGGGGAATCGCTTAGTACAATCCAGGGAAGAAGACGAAGCTAAGGAGAAGGGCTATGATTCCCACGATAACACCGTAGAAGAGGAAGGGCCAGAAGGTCTTGCGGATAATGTCGCCTTCTCTTCCGGCAAGTCCCACGACTGCGCAGACCGCCACGATGTTGTGGATGCAGACCATGTTGCCGAAGGCCCCTCCCACAGCCTGGGCAGCGACTATGATCTGCCGAGGCAGGTCAAGCTGGGCTGCCATTCCCCATTGAAATTCC
Organism: uncultured Desulfohalobiaceae bacterium; assembly: GCA_964432965.1. Classification (GTDB taxonomy): domain Bacteria; phylum Desulfobacterota; class Desulfovibrionia; order Desulfovibrionales; family Desulfothermaceae; genus JAIPDU01. Next base: position 2,619 of record CAYSPQ010000141.1, on the reverse strand, counting down.
GCGAAAAGCAGGTTGGAAACAGTGTTGGAGCCGGCGATGAATCCTCCCAGCCCGCCAATGAATCCGGCGAAAAAGGGCCAGCTTTGTCCGGCTATTCCGGCTACTCCCTCGGCCATGGCCAGGGGCATGTTAGCTAATTGGTGCGGATTAAGCTCGGGATTGTCCACCCCGGAGCCCTGAAAGATGGCCACCATGCCCACGGCGAAGACCAGGGCGATGGCCGGATTCTTGATCCGCTTCACCGCGTCTCTCCAGGCTGTGTACACCTGGTTGGATCCCATTCCATATATGCCTATGCACAGTATGGCCACCAGAATGAAGGGAATGGTTCCGGGAAGATAGAGGATGTCGATGCTTCCGGAGACCTCGGCATAGCCCAGGATGTTCTCCCAGCCGATGCTCACCGCCAGAAGCATGTCCTGCAGGCCAAGCTCAGGAATGCGGGTAAGCACCAGGATGAGGCCGATAAGCATGTAGGGCAGCCAGGCCTTGAACTGGCTCATGTGAGCCTTGTACTGATGACCCTCCTCCACGGTTACCGAGCCGATCCAATCGGGCAGCCAGTCCTTCTGGCTACCGAAGGTGAAAGTGTCCGGAGGCAGGGCGATTCCCTTCTTGGCACCCCAGGTCACCAGGCCCAGGCCGATGAGACCTCCTACCAGGGAGGGAAATTCCGGTCCCAGCACCCAGGCGAAGAGTATGAAGGGGATCCCGAAGGCAACTGCGGCGAAGGTGCAGAATTTCCAGGCCCGGAAACCGTCCATCCAGGAGCGGTTGGGTCCGAAAATCCGGGTTATGAATCCCAGCATGAATATGGGCAGCAGGATAATCATGGGCAGGTGCATAATGCTGACCCACTGGGTTACTGCTGCCTGCAGCTCCAGGTGGGAGGCGAAAACGCTGTCGCCTATATAGGGCTGCAGGTAGTCCAGACCCAGTAGAATTGGTGTGCCCACTGCGCCATAGGTAACGGGAACGGAGTTGAAGGTGAGGCATATAACCGCAGCGGCCAGGGGCGGAAAACCCAGGGCCAGAAGCAGGGGGGCGGCAAGCGCGGCAGGGGTGCCGAACCCAGCGGCTCCCTCGATAAAGGCGGCGAAGAGGAAACCGATAATTATGGCCTGCACCCGCATGTCCGCGGATACGCCCTGCATGCCGCTCTGGATTGTTTCCATCGCTCCAGACTCGCGCAGGGTCATTAGGATGAGTATGGCCCCGAAGACGATGATCAGGATGCCGATGGCGGTATGCAGCCCTTCCAGAGTCATGGCAATTACGTAGCCTGTGGGATTCTGCCAGACCAGTACGGCCAGAAGCGCGGCTACCAGCCAGGAGAGGGGCATGGCCTTAGTTGCCGGCCAACGCAGGCCAGCCATAAGCACCAGGGCCACCAGGATGGGCAGAAAGGCCAGGAAGGCTAAAACACCTACAGACATAAACTAGACCCCCTTTGCTTGAAATTATAATAGGGAACCGGGATAGATTATATGGTTAGACCAATTATCAACACGGGTTGGCCATGTCAACCTTGTTCAAAAAATTTTTGGGAAAACTGCACGATGCTGCAGTTGTTGCCCGATTATCGGAGATATGGGCTGCGCTGCCCGGGAAAAGGGAAAGGTGCTTGAAGCCACGCTTCGCTGCTGTTAAGGAGCAGGAGGGCAGGGTATGTGACTTGGATAAGCCATTTGTAGTTTTTATATTATTTGAAGACTTGCTTTTTAGCCTTTCTTGCCAGGGAAGTGAGGTCCTGGACCTTTCCACTTGCTTAAAGGCTTGCCTATGGATATAAGGGATTAACCGCTATCCTGCATTTGGGCTGGGGCAAACCGGAAAGGAAGGCTTATGAGCATATCTTTGCATCCTGTCAGGCCCAAGGGCGTGGCTGAACAGGTTTTCGAGCAGTTGCGCGATCTCATTTTTCGGGGCTATTTCAGGCCTGGGGACAAACTGCCCACGGAACGGGAACTGGCCGGGTCCATTGGAGTGAGCCGTCCCACCATAAAGAACGCCATAAGCATGCTGGTAAATATGGGCCTGGTGGAACAGCGCCAGGGACAGGGCTCCTTCGTTCGCAGCTTCCAGTCCCAGTATTTGGACAATCCATTGCGAGAGGTGATGGAGTCCCAGGATGTCCGCTTGGCAGATCTGCTTGAGGTGCGCGTGGGACTGGAGGTTAACGCTGTGGCACTTGCCGCGGAGCGGGCAACTTCGGAGGATATCGACGTGCTGGACAGCTGTCTGCGGAATATGCTGCAGAAGGTGGATCAAGGGCAGGTAGGGGCAGAGGAGGACGCCTCCTTTCACATGAACATTGCCTACGCCAGCAAGAATCCGGCCCAGATATTCTTGATGAAACGCTTCAACGAGATGCTCTTCTACGGCATCACCCAGAGCCGCTTCTACCTACTGGAAAGCGGGAATCTGGGAATGATGGGACAGCAGCACTCCGAGATTCTGGAATGCATTCGCTCCAGGGATGTGCAAGGGGCTCAAAAGGCCATGAAGGAGCACATCGAGTACGTCAAGGAATTTTGCCGCAGCCGGGGACTTTGATTCGTGAACGGTGAACTGCAGAGTGTTTGACCAGCGAGCAATTGTGCAGCCTTGTGCGTTTAT
>CAYSPQ010000140.1:0-5129 GCA_964432965.1 uncultured Desulfohalobiaceae bacterium | reverse complement strand
GAAAAACAATCTTCGCGTGGCGGCTGCGTGGTATTTTGTTGCACTTGTCTACACCTAGATAACCTGTTTTTGGAATTTCATTTAACAGCGGCCGTTCCAAGGCCCTGAAGTAACATTTCTCAAGTTATACTCTCTCATCAGGCTATGCTTAACTCCCGCCACGACGCCACGGCGCTACGCTATCTTCCTTTCCCCGCGATGCATATCGCGGAGAAAGAATAAACGTGGCGTCGTCGCGCCGTAGCGGGAAAAACAATCTTCGCGTGGCGGCTGCGTGGCGGGATGTTTTCACTCAATTGCACCATCCCCTTCCGAAAGTCCATTCACGGATCTGATGATGCCATCGCGCATAAGAGCTGCCCCGAAGTTGAGAAGGAAGCCCAACCTGCACCCGGTAAGGCGCAGATACGTCTGCAGTTGCTTTTTGTGGACGTCGCTCACGCTTTCCACTGACTTCAGCTCCAAGATGACCTTGTCCTCAGCTATTATATCAGCTCGGAAACCTTCATCAAAGCGAATATCCTTGTATTCGATGGGGACGACCACTTGTCGTTGAACGGTTAGGCCGCGCTGTTCCAGCTCATAAATCATGGCGGCTTCGTATACTGTTTCCAGCAGGCCCGGTCCCAGGGAGCGATGCACATCAAAGGCTGCGTCTAGGACAAGGGAGCCGATGCTGTTTTCCTCCATGGTGTTCACCCCACTGTGAAAAAGAAAAGAATCTCCCGCCAAGAGGTTGTTTTCCCGCCACGGCGCCACGTTAGAGCCTCCCGCCACGACGCGAAGGCGCAGCGTTATATTTCTTTCGGCGCGACACAAAGTCGCGGCGAAAGACTGAACGTCGCGCCTTGGCGCCGTCGCGGGATATCACGTTGTCAGTGCTTTGTCTTGTACCCGGTCAGGGTGAAGGAAACCGCGGCATCGTGATCCACGGTGACCTCTATCTTCGCAGCTTCAACGTCCTCTTCCATGGTTGAGTTGGTTACATTCACGGTAACCCGGTACTGGCTCAAACCTAGAGGCTCATGGTTTTGGTTCCTAGGCTCGTGTTCCTCGTCCAGCTTCCTGTATTCCCGGACGTCCTGAAACCTGGGACGGTCGTCGGCCTCCAAGTCCTCATCGTATTCTTCCGCCCCGTATTCGCGCAGCATGATCTCCTCCATATAGGCCTCGGCGATGGCCACCTGCTGCTGCCGGATCATGGGGTCGGCGCTGTGCCGCATGGCGAACTGCACCGCGAGCAGGACTCCGGTGACAGCAACTGCGACCACCACTATGGTCACGATCAGCTCCACCAGGGTGATGCCGGACTGGTTGCCGGTGTAGCGCCAATTCATCATTGCGTTTCCACGTAGCCTGTTTCCTTGTGGATGGTCATCTTCCGCCCGCCTACGAAGATGGCAAGGTTGTCGTTGCATGTCACGCACTTGCCGAGGGCGTTGAAGGTGGCGTTCCTGGGCAGGCCGTTGTTCAACTGAACATTGCCGGATTCAGCGCTGGAGACAGGATAAGCGTCTGCATCCAGATCTTTATACTCGCCCTCTTCTGTTAGGTATTGCAGCTCGTATCCCTCGGAGTCGAAGCGTATGGTCACGTTGGTTCCCTTGCCCATTGCCAGGTTCCTGGCGTAGCGGGCCGCGCTTGCGGTCTCCTGGTAGAATCCGGCCCGCTCGAAGCCGCGCACGTCCAGAAAGCGGGGCACGGCATAGAAGGAGAGTATTCCCAGCAGAACGATGACCACAATGAGTTCCACTAGAGTGAAGCCCGAGGATGGTTTTCTCTTGTTCAGTTCCACGTCTCATCACCTCTAGTATATGGTCTCTCAGGACGGGCTCCATGTCCAGGTACCGGGGAAAGATGTGTTCCAGGAGGGAGAGTCTGAAATTCGCTTGTTGATACACGCGCTTAGCCAGCAGCGCGGAAAGAACTCCGCTCCAGGCGGGTAGGAGCCTTGATTTTCGGGTACACTTCATTGCAGAAGCCGTCAACCATGGATTGGCTCGCGCGGAGGCGCGGAGGGAAAAAGAAGAAGAAAATCTCGCGCAGAGGCGCGGAGGGAAGGGAGAAGGGTTTGTCGCGCTGCGTCGCTACGCCGTGGCGGGCAAGGTTATAATTAGTTGCCAAAAATGGCATTGCTTCACATTTTAGCAAGGAAAAAATGACATACCAGCCATTAATACCATGTTTTTGTTGACGGCTATGCCTGAATAAGGCAAGTTATTGGGTATGAAACGTCAACTGTATAGTCAACTAAAGCGCTGGAAGAATTCATCTAGACGAAAGCCGTTGCTGCTCAGGGGGGCGCGACAGACTGGAAAAACTTACCTGCTCACCATGTTTGGTGAACAGGAATATGACTCCTGCGTATACATTAATTTGGAAAGGGATGCTTCAGCAGGAGAGTTCTTTATAGACCGCCTTGAGATCCAGGAACTTATACGCAACCTGTCTATATACACCGGGCAGCAGATTCGGCCTGGACAGGACCTTATTGTGTTCGACGAGATCCAGGCCTCGAACAGGGCACTAAACTCCTTGAAATACTTTCAGGAGCAAGCCCCAGAATATCATGTCGCAGCTGCCGGTTCCTTGCTGGGCATCTCCCTGTCCGGTCCTGGATCCTTTCCTGTGGGAAAGGTCAACTTTCTTGATTTGTATCCCATGACTTTTTTTGAGTTTCTTGAGGCTGTTGGCGCTTCAGAGCTGAAAAAGCTGGTTCAAAATACATCTAGTCCGGATCCATACCCGGAACCATTGCATAAAGAATTGCTACGTTATTTGCGGTGGTATTATTTTACAGGCGGTATGCCGGAAGCTGTAGCACATTTTGCTGCCAGTGGCGAGGTGCAGGAAGTGCGGGAAATTCAAAATGAGATACTCGGTGCTTATGTGCTGGATTTCGCCAAGTATGCATCTGGACCGGATATCCCCAAGTTGAGAATGATTTGGGATGCTATTCCGGCTCAATTATCCAAGGAAAACAAGAAATTCGTGTTTTCTATGCTCAAAAAAAGCGGCAGGATGAGAGACTTTGAGAATGCGATCCAGTGGTTGGAGAAGGCAGGTCTTATTTATCGCGTTTTCCGGGTCAAGACTGCTAAACGGCCTCTGAAAGCATATGCCGAAGACAATATCTTTAAGATATATTCACTTGATGTTGGCCTATTGGGTGCCCTCGCAGACATCCCGATCAACATCCATGTGCAAGGGGATGATATTTTTCAAGAATTCAAGGGGGCTTTGGTGGAAAACTATGTTGTCCAAGAGATCAAGGCTTGCAGAGGCCTGGAGCTTTTTTACTGGGAAAGCGAAGGGACTGCTGAGGTGGATTTTGTGACTGAGGATTCTGGGTCTGTTTTTCCTTTGGAAGCCAAGGCTGGTATAAGCAAAAGAAGCAAGAGCTTGAAGGTGTTTGATCAAAAGTTTCAACCTCCACACCTTACTCGTGCCACACAGCTTAATTTAAAACAGGATGGACGAATGCTGAATCTCCCTCTTTACGCAGTCTCACTGTTTCCCTGGCTGGAATAAAAATGTGCATCCTTAGTGCTAGTGGCGCGGAGGGAAGGGAGAAGAAGGGTTTATCGCGCAGGTGCCGCAGAGGCGCGGAGGGAAGAGGAAGAGTGGCTCGCGCAGAGGCGCGGTGGCGCGGAGGGAAGAAAAAGAGATTTCTTGTGCTGCGTCCCTGCGTCGTGGCGGGCAAAATTCCCTGATCGCCAAGCTTCAGCTCGGCACGGGATTTTGAAAAGCAAGGTGCTGGATTTAGCTGTTTTTTCTCGGACAATATTGACTTGGCACAGTGTATGTGCTAGCCGGGAACAAAAATAGAGGAGGGTAATATGGCCAACCTTACCTTGAAAATAGACGATGAGCTTTTGGACAAAGCGCGCAAGATAGCCGAGAAGAAAAACACCTCTCTTAATGCTGTGGTTCGGGAAATGATACGGGACTTTGTCCGTTCAGACACTGAAACTCAGGATGTGATCAATGGCTTGAGTGATTTCTATCAGCGCTGCAGCGCAAGAGTGGGTAGCAAATCATGGACCAGGGATGAACTCCATGAGAGATAAATCATTCTTGGATACCAATATCCTTGTTTACGCAATTGATTCTGACCCTGAAGGGTACCAGAAAAGGCGGAAAGCAAGGGAAATAGTTCATGAGCATATTGTTAATAGATCCGGTGTAATCAGTATCCAAGTGATGCAGGAATTTTTCGTGACCGCCACCGGAAAGATTGCAAATAAGTTGTCCGTGGATGAGGCTTTGGAGTTCCTGAGCTATATTTCTGTTTTGGAGATAGTGTATCCTGATGAGCACTTGGTCTTTTCCGCAGCAAGAAAGCTCAAGCACAATCAGATATCTTTCTGGGATGCAAAGATTATCCAAGCCGCACGTATATCCGGCTGCGCTACTTTGTTCTCTGAAGATCTGCAGGGCGGATCTGAGATTGATGGTGTGAAGGTCATCAATCCGTTTGCATAAGATAATATCGCGCAGGGGCGCGGTGGCGCGGGGTGAAGAAGAAGATTGGCTCGCGCGGAGACGCGGAGACGCGGAGGCGCGGAGGGAAGAGGGAGAGTGGCTCGCGCAGAGACGCGGAGGCGCGGAGTGGAGGGAAGAGGAAGGGTTTATCGCGCGGAGGCGCGGAGGCGCGGAGGGAAGAAGAAAAGATTTCTTGCGCTGCGCCGTTGCGTCGTGGCGGGCAAAATATTGAAGAAGGTGTGGTTGTACATGAATGAGATCTAGAGTTCGTCTTTTTCCACTACCCCATAATGTCAATGTTATTGTCCCCACGCTCTGCGTGGGGACATATTAGGGACGCTCTGCGTTCGGGATGCGTGAATGACCGCGGGAGCGGTCGGTGATGCGTTCCCACGCAGAGCGTGGAAACGATAAAATGACCGCGGGAGCGGTCGGTGATGCGTTCCCACGCAGAGCGTGGGAACGATAAATTAACAAAGACGAATGCCATGAGCAGAAGCCGTTATATCGTCAAGGAACCCGAAAGGCCGCATTTTCTGACCTGTACAGTTCTGGAGTGGCTCCCGGTCTTTACCAGGCCTGAGGCCGCCAGAATCATACTGGAATCATGGAGTTATCTGCGGCTGGAGGCAGGGCTTAAGCTT
>CAYSPQ010000139.1:0-5149 GCA_964432965.1 uncultured Desulfohalobiaceae bacterium | reverse complement strand
TCCGGAGACATGGCTTTATCCCTGGCGGTGAAGGCCACAATGTGTTCCGGGGACCCCAGGTCCTTGAGCAGTTCGGGATCAAAGCGCAAAGGGGAATCTTCTGCGACATGGAGCTCGCCTTCAGCGGTAAGCCAGGAATGGACCTTTTTAACTAATGAGGGCGTGAACTGTTCGGTCTGCGCATGGGGAAAGGGTGAACCCTTGCCCCTAGCCAGCCAGTCCGAGTTGAGATTGAACTCCTCGGAAAGCTGGAATATCCATTTGGAAGGGATCTTGTCCTTGTACTTGGCCAGGGAGATGTTTGCCCGGCCTACTTGCAGGTGTTCGGCAAGTTGGGACTGGTTCTGGATGGAGGAGACCGATTTGAGTCTCCGGAAAAAGGCATCAAAGCTGTCTTCGGCCATCTCGGCGGCTCACAATGGGGAATACCATCTGCTCTTTCCGGCGATAAAGCTCCAGTGTCCTGGCACTCCCCGCCGAGAGCTGAAGCTGGGATTGCTCAGCCATGCCTTCAGATCCTGGTAGGCCCGGTGTATTTGTCGGAACTTGTGGGCGTCTCCGCCCTGATCCGGGTGGTGCTTCAGGGCCGCATTTTTGTAGGCCGATTTGGCGGCGCTTTCGGGATCCGAGCTATCCAGGAGATCCCTTTTCTTGATGCGCAGGTGCAGAAGCTGCCTGGAAATCCTGGAGGCCTCATAGGTTTTTTGCGGCTTTACCAGATAGGAGCTGACCACCTGCTTGCGACCCTGTTGCAGCAGATGTTCCGAAGCGTGCCTTTCATTCTTGCTTTCCTCCAGGTTCTCCCACCAGATACTGCCCAGCTCGAAGACCATGCCGTCGATGTCCTGGGCTGGTTTTTTCCCGGGAGTTCGGGGATAAAAGTAGGTGTGGACCACCTCGGATTGAGAGCTGAGGACATTGAGGATAAGCACCGTCTCAGTGAAGGAGAAGGTGGCATATCTGGCTCGCAAGGCGCGCAACAGGTTATTGAACCATCTCAGCTTGAAGGCGAACTGGCTCTTGCAGTTTTCCGTGCAATAGCGGATGCGGTTCTTGGCAATAGGCTTGCCGCAGGCAACGCAGATCTTGAGCTTGCTCGCTCCGGCATGGGTTTCCACTGGTAGATACATGCTCATAATAGATTTTATAATTATCGGTTGGTCATAAGGCAATATCGTAGAACTGCCGCACTAAATATATTACCCCGCAATTTGAGCCCCTAGGCTGCAGACGCCGCAAATATCCGCATATGCAGGCTGTCCGCAATATCTGCAGCTTCCGAATTCCCTTCCAGCTTCCTGTTCCCGGCCCTTCCTTGCGTCTGCATAGGCAAAGAGGAATTGGCGCTTGGTTCCGGGCATTCGCTTCTCCAACAGATCCATGGCCTCCTTGAAGTAGTGGCTGGTGGCCCCCTTGGAGTAGGGGCATTGCTCTTGCGCGAAACGAATGTCCTTGAGCTCGGCATAGATAAGTATTTCGCGTATCTCCACCCTGTACAGAGGCTTGATCTTGGCCGGTATGGCCGGATGAGGTGAAGGAAGATAAGGGGAGTGTTTCTTCACGTAATGCTGCCTGTTCCCCACAAGGTTGCCCAGCAGTCTGCCGGCCTCGTCGTCCAGGTTGTGCCCGGTGACCACGCTGCTGTATCCTTCCCTGACCGCGAGGCGATTGAGGAATTGTCGTTTAAGTCTGCCGCAGACGGAGCATACCTTGCTGCGAAAGCGCTTTTGCACCTGCGGCAGATAGTAGCCGAACTCCTCCTTCAGGTCGTATTCGGTCCAGGCAAGGCCCCTGGATTGGGCAAAATCCTGGATAGCCTCCCTGGCTGCCTCGGAGAAGCGCCCCACTCCAAGATTTATATGCAGCCCCCGGGTATGATAGCCCAGATCCTGCAAAACATCCCAGACAGTCAAGGAATCCTTTCCTCCGGAAATCGCTATCATGAGCGGCTCAGTGCGGGGAATGCGCATGTGCTTCAGGGCGCGCCGCACCGCGGTGGTGAAAAAATGCAGATAGCAGTCCGGGCAGAAGCGGGCATTGTGGGAAGGCAGCCCTATCCTGGCCCTTTCCCGGCAGCGCGAGCACTTGGCCTGAGGTGGCAGTTCCGGAAAGTACTTTCCCATTGGTTATTGCTCCTCTTCCTCTTCTTCTTCCTGCTCAGGCACTAGTGGCTGCAACACCTGAAAGGGCAGGGTCAGGGTCCTCTGCATGATGCCTAATACCTCCGAGCCCACGGCTGAGGGGTCCAGTGGGATTACCCTGGGGCTGTCCGCATCTCCGCTGACCCGGAAGGGGACGGAGACCAGGGTGTAATCCAGAATGTATCTTATCCCGGGGATCCAACTGATGATCCTGTCCACCGTCTTTAGGGGCGAAACCAGGACATGCAGATCCAGGGCCATGTCCGGAAAGCCGACAGTGCCCCGAAAGGCGATGTTCATGCTTGTGCCGTCCACGAAAGCCTCTCGCACTCTCAGGTTTTGCCCCTCGATGCTTCCCGAGATATTTATGGTGTTGTATCCGAAGCCTTCCTCACGCAGATCCGGAAGCTGGCCGAAAAAGATTTCCGTGGCATTGAGCAGGGCAAAGATCCTGGCCAAGGAGGTCAAGTGATAGATACGACCATCTCGGGCCTCGAACTCGAAGCTGCCTTGGTTGCCCTCCAGTAAAGCGGCTGTGGTTTTCCCTTGAGCCTCGGCCTCCGTTCCCAGGCAGTAACTGCCGGAGATGATATCCTCCCTTTCGGCAAGGCAGGTTACCAGCTCTCCCAGGTCTTGTTCCGAAGCTGAAGCCTCGAAGCGATATGAGGGCGACTCCCCCCAGAAGACCCAATCTCCCCGGAGGTCCAGGTGACATAAACCCGCCCTGCGGATCAAGAGCTGAGCTTTATTCCTCTCCAGCCGAACCTCGCCGATAACAGGGCTGACCTGGAAGTTCAGTATACTAAAGGAGTTCACCTTTAGGCCAACTTGGCCCGTTATAGCCAAAGGCCCGAATTCCTCCTCCTGGGGAGATGGCTCCAGTCCGTCCTGTACCTCCTCCATCCAGGTCAAATCAAGGTCTCTGGCCTGCATGTCCAGATCCACAATGTTTTCCGTGTCCGTTATGTCTATGGAGCCTGCCAGCCGGAAAGGCTTGCCCTGCAGGGTTGCCCGAAGCCGATCTATGGCCACTCCCTGGGGGCGCCCTCTAAGGTGTGCCTCGTTAAGCTCCCAGTCCAGGGCTGTTATGTATTCAGGAAGGGACAGGGACCGGGCCAGAAGGTCGCCGTCCAGGCTGAGCAGCCTGAGGGGAGCGGTGGATATCTGTGTTTTGAACTCTCCGGCTATGTTACCCCGGAGTTTACCTGGATGGCGAAGAACGGCCTGCATTTTTTCCAGGGATATCTCCCCCCGGAAATCGAGATCCAAGCGGGGATACCGCCAGCTTCCGCTCAGATAAGCGCTTCTTTCCCCATGGGACAGTCGCAGACTTTGCAAGTTGACCTGCTCGCCTTCCATGGCCAGGTCCACGCTGCCGCTCACCTCCTGGGCCAGATCGAACTCGGTTTGCAGAGTAATTCCTTCTTCAGCGCTCCACTCCACTTGTCCCTGCCGCACAGAAACTGGGTGCTGCACTCTTAGCCCGCGATGCACATCCAGGCGGCTGTAGAGAATGTCCAGAAGGGCCTCGGATCGAACCACGGCTTCCACGGAGGAGCAAAAGGATCGAATTCCTCCCTCGTCATAGGTGGTTTCTCCTTCCAGTTCAAGCCTGGAGCGGGAAGAGGAAAGCTGAAGATCGGACCAGGAAGCGCGCTCGGTACTTACTGACAGGCCGTCGGCCTCGATTGCCAAGGTCTCGGGCAAGGGCTTCAGCTCTGCGGCCAAGTCTAGATGCCCCCCCAAGACCAGGTACTCCCATTCTTGCGGATGGAAGAGTTGTCCGCTCAGGGACAGGCTTTCCAGTCCGGCTTTTCCGCTAAGCGCCTCCAGCTGATCGACTTTCCCCAGAAAGTCCGGGGAGGACAGGGATTGAGCCAAGTCAAAGATCTCTCCTGCCTCAACATCGATCTCCTCGCCGTTGATTTGCGCCTGGTAAGGAGGCTCGAGATTCACTTCTCCGGTAAGACTCCGGATGGAGCTGGAGCCCAGCTCGGCCCGAAGCGCCTCGAAGCGCAGCCCTTTTTCCGTGCCCGAAATATTCTCGCCTTGCAGTCTAACCGGCAAAGCAAGGTAGGCATGCCTTCCCTGCAGGTCCAGCCTGCTTATGTCCATGCTCCAGCTGTACGCCTGCAGCGAGTCCCGGGTCAGGCTAAAACTGCCCCGAACATCGCCTTTTAGATTTTCCACCTTTTCCATTTGCCTAGTAAGACCAGGATAATCCAGTACTCGGCTCAGGATGCGATCCGCATCCTCCAGGTCCAGGTAAAAGCCGAGTTCCAGATGAAAGGGTGGGTATTCGCGGGAAAAGTCCCAGGAAGCCCTGCCCTCGGAGATTCTACTGCGGTTGTGGGAGGCGGAGAGTTGCTCCAGGAGCAGCCGGTGCTCTTCAAAGTGGAACTCGCCCTGCACGTCCCGAAGTTGCATCTCCGGCTCCGGCAAAGAGATTTTTCCTCCCTGCAGACTGCCCATCAGGCGTAGATCGGACTGCAAGGCTTCGGTGTCGGCTCCGCTGGCCTGCAGACTGATCCGGGGCAGATCTCCCTCCCGTACAATGCCGAAAACAGGCTCGCAGGCTGGCCCGGCAGGAAACAGGTTCCTGCAGGCCTCCTCCAGGGAGGAGATGGAGACTTCCCTGCCTTCCAGATCCAATCTTATGCCGAAATCCTCGGGAGCTAGCTCCAAGTCTCCGCTAATGTCCATCTGGGGAGAGGAAAGCTTTACTTCACGCATTCGCAGATCTGAGCGGCCGTGCTTGTCACCGGACAGGGAAAAACGGCCTCTTTCCACTCGAAAGGAGTGCGCCCCGGTGTCGCTCTTCAACCTCAGGCTGGAGGGTTCCAGGCGTATTTCGGCTTCGTATTCACTGTTTTCGAGAAGGTTGAACCTTGTTTGTGCCGTGATGTCCGAGGAAGCGACCCTGCTTGAGACCTCGCGGGGTAAGTAGGGAAGCAGGCGCTGCAATCGCAGCTTTTTTGCCCGCATTTCACCCTGCAGCTGCAGCCTGT
>CAYSPQ010000138.1:0-5152 GCA_964432965.1 uncultured Desulfohalobiaceae bacterium | reverse complement strand
CGGCCAAAGTAGACTAGGGGATACATGGCCAGGGGCAGAACCACCAATGCCCAGGTGGCCAGGTAGGGATCGCGGTAGAAGGCAACGAAGATCAGGGCGACCATGGTGAACAACTGCCGTAGGAGCATGGTGATCTCCGGTATGCTCTCCCGCAGCAGATTCACGTCGTTCACAATGCGGGACATGAGCATGCCCACCCGGCTGTGCTCGAAGAAGGCCAGGGGCAGGCGCACCATCTTGCTATACAGCTCGTTGCGCACCTGCTCCAGAACCCGCAGGGCTGCGTAGCGCAACTGGTACACCTGCTGCATCATGAACACGCCCTTGACGAAGTAAAGCACGAGCACGGCCAAGGGGAGGAGCAGCAGGGCCTCTCTGTTCTTATTGATGAATATCTCGTCCAGCACTGGCTGGACCAGAAAGGCTGCAGCCCCGGTGCATCCGGCTACTACGGCCATGGCGATCACGGCCACTACAAGACGCCAGAGGTAGGGCCGAAAATACTGCCACAGGCGCTGTACATAGTACTTGTTCACCCGAACCTTTTCCCTGTTTATCACCCGTGACAGCAGACTGGACAGGGTTGATGCCAATTGCTCACCTCTTTAGCCAAGAATAATTTTTTCGCAGCAGATGCTAGAGCTGCTGTCCAAGTACATGGGGACTGCCCTACATAAAAACACCCATCTACAGCCCCCAGCGCCTCTCCTTGATCCTGTTGACCACCAGCCCCGGATAGGCGAGAAAGCTCACAATCCTCTGCACGTGCGCTGGCAGGTGCTGCCTCCAGGCTTCGTCCGGCCGGATGGTGCTGCCCTCGGTCTTCTGCAGCACATCAGCGGCTCCTATATTGTGATGGGGCTTTTCCGCCCACTGCAGCTGCTCCGGCTCCATCTCCAGACCCAGCCGGTGCATCAGCTTGGTCAGCTCCACTTGCGGATCCCGGGCCAGGCGCTCATAGTCCACCACTATGTGCGGCCTGCGATAAAGCAGGGCGAATAGGCGCAGGGAACGGTGGGAATAGGTAAGTGTGGGCACATAGTTCTGGTTCTTGCGCTTTCTCACGGACTGGGCCCTGCCTCGCGGATCGCGCAGAACGTGTATGGGGACCACCTCCAGGTCCGTGTGAAACATCAGCCGCCGCAGGCGCTCCACGGACTTGGAGTTGTCCGTCACGAAATCCGTCCCTGCCGCCTCAGCCGCGGACTCGAATACAGCCCGGTTCTGCTCTTGAAAAACACCCTTGTTGCGGTTGTGCACGTCCACCTCGGTCAGGGACAGGCCAATGCGGCTCTGCAGACCGCTGTCCACCCGGGACCAGAAAGAACACTCCTGAAAGCTGGCTGCGCCGCAGGCACAGGGCTGCTTCCTGGCGTACCTGGCCAGCCGTCTTACCCCTCCCAGGCTCTGGACTGCGCTATGCGCGTCCAGCAGGATATCCAGCAGGGTGGAGCCGCCCCTTCCCATGCCTACTATATACAGTATCTTCATCTGCCTAAACCCTTGATTCTTGAATCTGTCCTTCCCTGGAAACGGCCTCGTCCAGCTTTTGTTTCACCTCCTCCACGCTGATGAGCTGCATGGCGTCCGGCTTGCGCACTCTCCTGCCCCAGGGGATATCCTCTACCTCTCTTCCGAATTCGGCACGCACAGCATCCGGATAACGGTTCACGATCAGGTGCCTGTTAAGATAGGGACCGGTTCTGTCTGGATTGGATGTTGCGTACAGCCCTATGACCGGGGCACCCACTGCGTTGGCTATGTGCAGCGGCCCCGTATCCGGAGAGATAACCGCGGACGCCCTCTCCATAATCGCGGCCAGCTGCTGCAGAGTGGTCCCTCCGACCAGATTGCTCACCTGATGCTCAGTTCTGGACCGCAGATAGCGGGCAAACTCCTTTTCCTTTTTTGAGGCCCCTCCTGTCAACAGGGTGCGCATACCGTGGCGCGTGGCTGCGTAGTCTATCACCTGCGCGTAGGCCTCCGGGCTCCAGTCCCTATAGTTGCGCACCCTGACGCTGGAGCAGGGGTTTATCACCAGCCAGGGCTCTTGTCCGGGCATAGCCTCAGCAGCGAACTCCCTGGCGGACTGCGGTATTGGCAGGTCCCAGCGCAATATGGTATCCGTTAGTCCGAGGGCCTTGGGAAATTCCAGAAAGCTGTCCAGGACATGCTGCCTTTCCCTTGAGGCCACGCTGCAGTTGCGGAAGAGCCACTGCTGGTTCCTGGCCCTGGCCCTGTCGTAACCAAGCCGGATGGGGGCTTTCACCGCCAGGCTCAGGAGATTGGCCCTCCAAGTGGGCTGCATGTGCAACAGGATGTCAAAGCTGCGTCCCCCGAGCGCCTGCCTCAGATGCTTCAGGCCCCGCAGCCCCTGCTCCTTGTCCACGACCAGCAGCTCCACTCCCTGCAGATCCCGAAGCAGGGAGGCCTCAGCCCTGCCTATGATCCAGGTCAGGCGCGCAGCCGGCCAGTGGTGCTGCAGGGTGCGAACAACCGGCATCACGTGGGTGACATCCCCTATGGCGGATAGGCGAAGAATACAAACGCTTTCCGGAGCACCGCGGAGAGGGATCATTGCGGATCAGCCCTTGTACAGCTTTTATAGGTGACAGGCAAGTCCTGTTCGACTCTTCCCTGTTCAACGAGCCTCCCATCCATCTCTTCGACGGAGACACCCTGGACAGGCAAGACCTGCTCACAGGCCACGCAGCCGGACGCGGGCAGGTCTGGTTCTTCCGCTACGCGGGCAGGGAGATGGTCCTTCGCCACTTCCGGCGAGGCGGCCTGCTGAGGCACTTCATGCACGACAGCTACCTGAGGCCGGCAGCACGCCACTCCCGCTCCTGGAGGGAATGGCAACTGCTGCAGCGCATGTACGCGCAGGGCCTGCCCGTGCCCAGGCCGGTGGCCGCTCAGGCCCGAATTCGAGGCCCGCTTTACAGCGCGGATCTGATCACCGAGCGCATACCCGGAGCCCGCTCCCTGGCGGAGCATCTCCGGCAGGCCCCCCTGGACGAGGAGTCCTGGCGCAGGATAGGAGCCACTGTTGGGCTTTTCCACGAAAGGGACATATGGCACAGCGACCTGAATGCATACAATATACTCTTGGATGACAGCGGCTCTGTCTATCTCATCGACTTCGACAGCGGCCGGGAAGGAGCCTCAGGACTCGGCAAGAGGCGAAACCTCTCCCGCCTGCTCAGATCCCTGCGCAAGATCCGGGCCGCAACACCCTTTTTTGCCTTTGATGAATCCTTTTGGCAATGCCTGCTGCAGGGATACCGCAATCCGCACAGGCACGCGGCTCTGAATCCAGTGGCAGCAGCACAGGAGGCTCAAGCGGGAAAACTCCGTAAAAGCGGATCGCTGTGATCCCCAAATTTTGCGTAAATGACGTCGCGAGGAAAGGACGGAAGCAAGTGAGCAGAGTCGCAGTTTTCGTGTCCTTCTCCGGAGAAGGGGGAGTGGAAAAGATGGTGGGGAACCTGGCCCGGGGCTTCCTGCAGGAGGGCTACGAGGTGGACGTGGTCCTCATAAAGGCGCGAGGCCCCCATCTGGACAGCATTCCCCGGCAGGCCCGGATAATAGACCTTAAGGCCGGGACCTGGCTCCTCAGCCTGCCAGGCCTGATCAGATACCTGCGCCGTGAACGTCCCGCCGCCCTGCTTGCGGCCAAGGACAGGGCCGCCAGAGCCGCTCTCCTGGCCCGGCGCCTGTCGGGTGTCCCCACCAGGGTGGTCCTGCGCCTGGGCATGCACTTGACTCAGTCTTTGCAGGACAGATCCGGGTTCTACAAGGCATTGCGCTATTACCCTGTGCGCCGCCTTTATCCCCGGGCGGACGGGATTGTGGCCGTTTCCGAGGGAGTTGCCGAGGATATAGCAGCCATAAGCGGGTTGCCGCGATCCAGGGTAAGGGTACTGGCCAACCCCGTCCTGACCCCCGAGCTGTACAGCCTTGCCGCACAGGAGCCGGACAGCGCTTGGCTCAGCTCCGCTGCTCCGCCCAGGATCGTGGCTGTGGGCAGGCTGACCAGACAAAAGGGTTTCGATGTGCTGCTACAGGCCTTTTCCCTTCTCCTGCAGCGCCTTTCCGCGAGCCTGCTCATACTGGGCGAGGGTCCGGAGAGAGAAGCACTGGAAAAGCAGAGTAAGGCACTGGGGCTGCAGGAGCACGTAAGCCTGCCAGGCTTTTCCCCCAACCCCTATGCCTATGTATCCCGGGCGGACCTCTTCGTTCTCTCCTCCAGATTCGAGGGCTCGCCCAACGCCCTAAAGGAGGCCCTGGCCCTGGGCACTCCGGTGGTGGCCACGGACTGCCGAAGCGGCCCCGCACAGATCCTGCAGGATGGCAAATACGGGCCCCTGGTTCCGGTGGAGGACCCGCGGGCCCTGGCTGACTCCATGCAGCAAGTGCTGCGGAACCCACCTGAACGCAAGGTGTTGCCACAAGCTGTGGCTCAGTATACTCTCCGGGCAAGCGCCAGGGCCTATCTGCGGGAGATGGGCCTGGAGACGACTGCAGCCGGAAACCAGGACTCCCCGGACAACTGAAATGCTCATATCCTATTCGCACAATTTCCTGTTCGTGCATATAGCCAAAACCGGAGGCACCAGCGTGCGTGCCGCGCTGCGCCGCTATCGCTGGGGAGGCTGGTACAAGCTGCCCATGTGGTTGGCCAGCCAGGTGGACCAGTTGACCCGGCCCAGGCACAAGCTGGCCCTGAAGTTTCCCCGCCACGCCAAGGCGGTTGCTGCAAAGGAGATGCTGCCGGAGCCGGTGTTCAACTCCCTTTTCAAGTTCGCTGTCGTGCGCAACCCCTGGGATCTTCAGGTCAGCTCCTACCACCACATCCTTCGGGAAAAGCCGGAGGTGCTGCAAGGTGTCAAAAGCTTCGGCGATTTCCTGCGCCTCAAGTTCGATCCGGAAAGGCCCTACAACTACATGCTGGACATCTCCGCTGAACTGCAGCACGAGTACATAGTGGATCTGCAGGGACGCATCATCGTGGATTTCATCGCCCGCTACGAAAACCTTGGGCCGGACTTTGAAAAAGCATGCAAAAATATAGGCATTTTCCCTCCGAAACTGCCCCACCTGCGCAAGGCGCAGGAAAGACAGGACTACCGCAGCTCCTACACCAACGAGC
>CAYSPQ010000137.1:0-5154 GCA_964432965.1 uncultured Desulfohalobiaceae bacterium | reverse complement strand
GACTTGAAGCTCTTGTGGGACAGGGGCCAGAAGATGATCTTGATGACCACGGTGAGCAAAATGATGGCCAAACCGTAGTTGCCGGTATAGCCGTTGAAGAAATTGAGAACCTTGACCAGCGGAGTGGCGATAATGTCGAACCATCCGTAGTCGATCGCCTCCTGCAGATTCTTGTCCGGAATGGCAGCCAAGTGCTGGTCCATCTTGGGACCGATATAATAGGTGAGACCGATGTCCCGGCTCTGGTCCTCCGCCAAGCTCAGACGGCTCTCCACTGCCGCCCGGTACACACCCTCTCCTTCCCGATAGTATTGCCCCTTGGCGAACATGGGCTCATCCTCGTCCGGGACCATGGCCAGGAAAAAGTAGCTGCTGCCGATTCCGGCCCAAGTAACATTGCCCGTGCTCTGGACTCCAGGCTCCAAGGTCTCCTCATCGCTCCACTTGGTCTGCTCCCCGTCCACATAGGTGACGAACTCGTTGCGGTTATAGCGTGTAGGATCCTTTACCAGAGGCGGGCAGGCCAGGGTGAAGGACAGATCGCTGCTCAGGGAGGTTCCGGACCGGTTGTATACTCTCAGGTTCTCGTCGATCCGATAGGTGCCTCCCGTAAAGATGAGCTCCCTTTCCAGGAGTATATCTCCCATATCCCCGCGCAGGATCAAGCTTCCCTCCTCTCCTGGGGCCAAGCTCAGATCCCCGTCCTCCACGCTCCACTCCGCCTCTTCCCAGGTGGGCTGGAAATTCCACAAAAGCCCCATGGGAGCCCTGTGCATTATCTCTCCGCCTATGAGATCCACCAGACCGGAATCTGGATCTATGGTCTCCCTGTACTGCTTCAGCTCGAAGTGCTCCAGTATCCCGCCCTGGGTATTGATCACCGCCCTGTATTCCGGGGTATCTACAGTGATGCGCTCCCCTTCCAGGAGGTCTTCCCTTTCCCTGGGCAGATCCTCTTCAACCGGCTCTTCGGGAGCTGGTTCCTCGACAGCCGGATCCGGCTCCACCTCGGGTCTCTCCGGGTCCGGGTCCTCCACTCTCTCTTCCGCCACTTCCCGAGTCTCGTTGGCCTCTCTGTCCACTACTTGCTGCTGGGGGAACAAGAGGCTCCAGCCGATGAGGACCACCATAGTCAGGGCCAGAGCCACCAAAATGCGCATGTTCTCGTTCATTTCCCTCTTTCACTCCTGTTATTTACAGAGATTTCACCCTTTAGATCCGAGTTGCTTCCGCTTTCCCTTTCCGGAACAAAATCCACTCCGCCGGGATGAAAGGGATGGCAGCAGAGAATCCGGCGAAGGGCCAGGAGGGTTCCTAGGAAAAAACCGTGCCTTTGCAGGGCGACTATCGCGTACTGGGAACAAGTGGGATAAAAACGGCAATGAGGCGGGAGCATGGGGGATATGCCATACTGGTATATCCGGAGCAGGAAAATAGCCACTTTATGCATTGCAGTCACACACAGAATTAATATTCCTCTACATGGAAAGCCCTGGCAAGAGTGGCCATCAATTCTCTTTCCACGCGCCAATAATTCATCTTGTCCGCGTCCACGCCTTTCTTCACCACTACCACGATATCCGCATCCCCATGGAGGCGAAACTGATTCAGGCGAACAACCTCTTTGACCAAACGTTTCAGCCTGCTTCTGCGGACCGCCTTGCCCACCTTCTTGGTAACCGTGACTCCTAAGCGGAATCCCTGCTCGTCTGCTGGTCTTGGCCGCACATAAAGGATAAAGTTCCGGCTGAAGTATCTCTCGCCCCAACGATAGCAGTTAAGGTACTGCGGCCTTTTGCGCAGGCGTTGCTCCCTGCTGAGTCCCTTCCGGCTCACAATATTCCCGCTCGGGAACGGCTCTTTTGCCTCTTGATTCTTATACTCCCTTTCCCTGAAAAAGCCCACTGGAGCAGGGAGATAAGCAGGTCACCCTCCGGAAACTAGCTTAACCTTTCCTTTTTCCCAGGGAACCCAAAAAGTGTAGATTCCGTGATTTTCTGGCTTCTTCCCTATCCCCGAGGTAAAGAGAAGCCTTCCCGCATCCGAAAAGCGAACTTTCCGGATGCGGGAAAGCTATTTCACGCCCAAACGCTTTCTCCCCTTGGCACGCCTGCGACGCAGAAGCTTGCGCCCGCTCTTGGTCCTGGAGCGGACCAGAAACCCGTGTGTACGCCTGCGGCGAATCTTGCTCGGTTGGTAAGTGCGCTGCATCTCTTAACTTCCTCCTGCGGTTTACGCTCTTTCCTTTGTTTGTCCGCTTCCCGGCAACTGATGGAACCACTCTCTACAGGATGAATGACGTGCTCTTATGCATTTGGCCCTGCGGCAAGACACGATTCCGCTCCCCACGGGAACGCACTGGAGATAACCAATTGCCACTGACTGTCGCCATTCCAGATAAAATCCAGGACCCCACCGCTTCTTGATATTGATGATAAGCCCCTGTTGTGCTATTTGTGTCTGATATCGCTTACTTACTTTCCCGCTCCTTCACAGACGGGGGCTAAAGATCACTCTCTTTGCTTTCCTTGAAGGAGGCTGTCACCATACTTTGCGGCTAAACTCTCCGGAGGAACAGAACTACGAGCCATCCATGATGCAACTGCAAAAATTTAGAAATCAGGCAATGGCTTTTGATCAAAGTGCTCTAACTTATTGATTTTTCTGTCCTCTGTCCTCTGCGTCTGCAATAAAGACTTTTTGCAGACGCATCATCCAGGCCGGGATAGGTTTTGTAGCGGACAAGGCACAAACGAGCCTAGAAATTATTTTTATTACTTTGATTGTCCAATTGCGTCAAGGACTGCCAACCCCCTGATACAAATGAACATTACAAGAGAGATGTCAATCTGACAAGCAGGCAAGGAGATATAGCATGAGTCAACAATTTATTGCACTTTACTGGCAGGAAAAGCTGAAGGGAATAAAAAGCTCCTTGGAGGAAAACAATTTCGCTATCTGGATAGCCCAGGACTTGGAGGAAGCGGTGTCCGTGTTCTGGGACAGCATATTCCATCCTATCGCACCCTCCAGCGTTTCCTTCGGCGGCTCCAGAACCGTGATCGACTCCGGGCTTTACCAGGATCTTTTGGATCGGGATGATTTGGAGTGCATAGACACCTACGACAGTTCCATATCCCGCGAGGAAATCATCGAGAGACGTCGCAGGAGCCTGCTGGTGGACCTCTATCTCACCGGAACAAACGCGGTAACCAGAGACGGTCACCTGGTCAATCTGGACGGCATGGGCAATCGTGTAGCAGCCCTGACCTTCGGTCCCAGACACGTAGTCCTGCTCGTGGGGCGCAACAAGATCGTTTCCGGACTGACAGAGGCTCACTCGCGCATCAAGGACTACTCCGCCCCCATAAACACCGTTCGTCTGGACAAGAAGACCCCCTGCGCCAAAAGCATGGAATGCGAGGACTGCAAGTCCCAGGATCGTATTTGCAACACCTGGGCCATAACGGAGAAATCCCATCCAGCGGAGAGGGTGAAAATCATCCTGATCAATCAAGACCTGGGCTTCTAGCTGACCCTCCTTGACAAACAGCCAAAACAGGAATACATTATTCTTTGTTGATGCGGGGTGGAGCAGTCTGGTAGCTCGTCGGGCTCATAACCCGAAGGTCGATGGTTCAAATCCATCCCCCGCTACCTTTAAAAAAGGGAGTTAGGCGATAAGCCTAGCTCCCTTTTTTTGGGTCACTATTGGGTCACTATTTGAATTTTGATTGTCTTTTCAAACTTTGCTCTGACTCCAGCCTACCTCATGTAAAAGGGTCTGGACTTCCCTGGAGATTTGAGTTTGATGGTATTTCCCAAAATTTGTGTCCAATCAGATTTTAACCCGGACCATCCGGGCCCTGCCTGCAAACGCAAGGTTTGCAATGCAACTTAGAATTGACCATCCCGCCAGGCTGAGATAAAAACTGGACATCTAGCTTATTGCAAATCAAGAGGATAAAAGCCATGCAGAGTCAGTCTGGCTCCAGCTGGTCCAGCCGAGTGCTGCTGTGTATATGTATCGCCCTTGTGGCCTACGCAGCTGCCATGGGCGTCCGGGCCTACGAGGCCCCGCTGTGGGACAGCCCCCACTATCGGGTGGAAGGGCAAGTGATGCAGGCCACCCACGACGCCTACTTCTATCTGGCCGGAGCCAAGGACAAGAGCAGGGATCCCGATCGTTCCCTGGCCCAGATCACTTCCGCCGTGCACTCGGTAACCGGAATCCACTACAGCACTCTGGGCTTCTGGATGCCCGTCTTCCTGGCCCCTCTGACAGTGCTGCCCATAGTGCTGCTGGGTTGGATATGGAGACTGGAGGAAGGCGCCCTTCCTGCAGCTGTGCTTGCCGCCACCAGCTCGGCCTTTCTGATGCGAAGCCGTGTAGGCTTCCACGACACCGAGGCCCTGAACCTTTTCTTTCCCCTGCTTGTCTGCGCCCTGCTCATATTTGTCTTCTCTCCCTACCTGCGCGGTAGCTGGAGCCGCAAGAGATTACCGGAGCGGGAGCTGGAGCCTGCCAGCTGGCAGCGCTTCCTGTTTTGGTGCCTGCTCACTGGTTTGGTGGGCTGGGCCTACATGTGGTTCGACTCCGGCAAGGCGGAAGTGCTGATAGCCACCCTTGCGGC
Source organism: uncultured Desulfohalobiaceae bacterium (assembly GCA_964432965.1). GTDB lineage: Bacteria > Desulfobacterota > Desulfovibrionia > Desulfovibrionales > Desulfothermaceae > JAIPDU01. Next base: position 520 of record CAYSPQ010000137.1, on the reverse strand, counting down.
CCTGGCAGCTGCAATACTTCTGCTTTCCAGGAACTGGTGGCACGCGGGCTACATGGCCGTGGGCCTGCTGCTGATCCTGGCCGTGTCCCTGGCCGGATGGGTGGGACTCCTCACGGCAGCCGCATTCGCTGCCCTGATCCTGGCCGTGCCCCGCATCACAGCCCGGCCAGGACTGTTCCTTCCCTATCTGATCCTGCTTTCCGCCCTGGTGCTATGGCAAACCGAGCTTCACGGACAGGTCTCGGGCATACTGCAATCGTTTCTATCCTACGCCAGACTCCTGCCAGTGGAGGAAGAAGCGCAGCTGGCCCTTCCCACAGTGGCGCAGAGCGTGCGCGAGGTGCAGCCTCTGGATCCGCACCATCTGGTCAGCCGCATCGCCGGCAGCTGGCTCATATTCATCCCCGCCCTAGCCGGGTTGGGCTATGTCCTGTATCGCTTCCCTGTAGCCATCATTTTGCTTCCCATGCTGCTTCTGGGGGTTCTGTCCTTCCAGCTGGGGACCCGGTTCGCCATGTAT
>CAYSPQ010000136.1:0-5216 GCA_964432965.1 uncultured Desulfohalobiaceae bacterium | reverse complement strand
AGGGCTATGAGCAGCAGGCCGAAGGCCAATTCCGGATCCCCGGGGAAGAAGAGGCTGCCCAGCCCGAAAGCGAATAAGGGGATGAAGATGAAGTTTATCAGCTGGGTCGCGAGCTGCAGTTTATAGCTGCACTGATTGAAAATCGCGCCCAGATTCATGCTGACCATCATGGGATAGACCATGAGAATGGTCAGGGGGATGATCAGGGGCTTCAGGTAGTCCGTGGAAAAAAAGGCGCCGTTAAACAGGCCAAGCACCATGGCTGCCGCTACAAACCAGATTAGCCTCTTCTTGATAACTGCCAGGAGACTCCACATCTCATTTTGCTCCTTGGGATCTCCTTTTGCCCTAAAGCTGGAGCCCAAGCTCATTCCGGCAAAGGGATGGTTCAAGATTTCGGTCAGGGGAGAGCCAGGGCAGGCCCTCCAGGTCCGGAGCGCTCCGCGAACTCCCGGAAAGGAGGAGACCTGTCTCCCTAACTGGAGTTCCCTGTGTGCGGAAGAGCCTGCTCTGCTGCCAGGCTGATGGGCTCCAGGCTAGGCTCCGAGGAGCAGTCCGGATTGCCAGCGCACATCAGGGTGGTCAGATCTGCAACAGTCTTGCCGCCCAGAATAAGGGCGTTTACAGTGTCGATCTCCTTGACCGGGGATTCGCTGTCGCTCAGGATCTGGCCTCCCAGGAGCTTGCCCGATTCCTTGTCGAAGACCATCTTTATCATCCAGGGCCGCGCCCCGGGTATCATGCCGTGCTTGCTGCGGGACTGCACCATGGCGCAAACCGGATGGAAGCCTTCCTGTTCAGCGGCAGTCTCGGTGAGGCCTGTCGCAGCGGCGAACTTGTCAGCTATCCTGACCGCGCTGTTGCCCAGAAGGCCGGGGAAGGGGAAGTTGTAACCCGCCAGTCTCTTGGCGATAAAGCGGCCCTGGATCACTGCCGGGCCCCGCAGCTGAATCGGGGTCGGCTTCCCGGTCAGGAAGTGGAAATTGTTTGCGCAATCTCCAAATGCCAGGATATCCGGATCGGATGTCTCCATACAACTGTTGATTTGCACCCCGAAGCGGCCGATTTCCAGCCCGGCCGATTCCGCTAGCTCCAGATCGGGAATTGCCCCCACGTTTAAAAAGACCGCATCCGCGTCCACCTGCTCCCCGGTGGAGAGTTCCACTCCTGTAACTCTTTGTTCGTCTGCCAGGATCCTCTCCACCTTTTGCCCCATGCGCATGGAGATGCCCTTCTCCTGCAGGTGCTCCCGGATCTTCGCGCCTAGCTCCCTATCCAGCATGAGTGGCAGCGGCTCATCCAGGTACTCGATGACCTCGATCTGGCAATCTCCGAGATCCGATTCCAGGAGAAGGGCGGCAGTCTCCAGGCTGATGAATCCGGACCCGATCAGGACCATCTTGCGGGGCCGCTTCTCGGTGAGGAACTGGCGAATGTATTCCGCATCCTTGAGTGTCCTCAGGGTGAACACCTGGGGCAGATCCTTGCCGGGTATGGGCGGCACAACTGGTTTGGAGCCCATGGCCAGCACTAGTTTGTCGTAGGCCAATTCGCTTCCCTCGGAAAGGCTGATCAGCTTCCTGGAAGGATCGATTCCCTGAGCCCTTTCCCTTAGCAGTTCGATTCCGTTGTCCGCGAACATCCCGTCCGGATTGACGATCGACTCTCCGGCGGCCTGACCGGCCGCTACGTGGGGCAGGGCTCATCTGACTATGAAGGTCTCCTCCTCCCTGATGAGCGTCACCCTGATCCCAGGCATCAGCTTCCTGGCCATCATGGCCGCTGGGGATCCGACCCCACCTCCGCCGATGACAACTAGGTGCTGTCCTTCCTGCATGCTTGCTCTCCCTTGTGTTTTTAGGTGAAAATGCATATAGAACAGGTTATTATGGGTAAAGAAGATCAGCTCGCTCCCGGCTGGAAAACAGCGGGATTGGATATATTTTTCCAGTGCGGAAGCTTATTGCGTGTCCCGGAAAGGAGACACACGGTCAACACTTGCTGCGGGTTTCCCAATCCCCTACGCTCTCCGAGTCGGGGATCAGCTCCCAGCCGGTGAGCATGGCCTTGATATGGGCGCCTACAGTGTGTCCGGTGGTGGTCATGTAGATGTGCACTATAGTAAAGAGGATAAAGGCAAAACCGCCCGCAGTGTGCAACACAGCTACGGTTTCCAGGGAGGCTGCCCAGTGTTGGGGCCAGGAGGTGTAGTAATAGGCGAAAAAGCCCGTAATCAGTTGTAAGGGGACCAGGAGGGATACTACGCCCAGGTAGGTCAGCCGTTGCAGGGGATTGTGCTTTGCTCCCCTGGTCTTGGGAACAGGGTGGGGTTTGCCGGTGAATATGCCGAAGATATAGAACCAGATGACCTCGAAGAGCTTCCTGAAGGTGGGTATGTACTGTTTACATTCTCCGGTGGTAAACAGCCAGAAAACCACGAAGATATACAGAATGAGCCAGGCCCATGCGCAATAGACGTGAACTTCGTGCGCTGCTTCGAATCCGAGCAGGCTCCAGGATCCGGGGATCTCAAAGCCTGTAAGGATCAAGAGGAGCACCAGCAGGGCCTGAACCCACTGCCAGAATCGCTCGAAGCGGGTATAGAGAAATATCTTCCTGCCTTCCCGGCTCATAACTTCCTCCCGATCTTTCGCTTTCCGTGAGGTCACCTTTTGATCCTGCTTTTCGCACGAGAGTTTCTCAGCCTGCTGCTCAAAGCGCGTCCCGCCCCATGGACTGTTACTCCCAGAAGCGCAGCAAGGACAAGAGTCCAGCCTATGCCGTTCAGCACCGGGCTGTAGTCCCGCCCGGGGATATACACTCCTTCCACTTCCTCCAGCCGTCCCTTTTCCTTATGGCAAGAGCTGCATTCAAGGGCCTCTTCCTTGGGTGCCACCATGTGGGTTATGGGATAATGGAACTCCGTATTGATGAATCCCATTTCCCCGCTCCAGGACAGGTCCATGTATTCCATGCCCGCGTCGATCGCCTGCTGCCAGTCGAATGTCTCCCAGTAAGCGCCGGACTCCTCGGTTCCAAAGAGATGCACGTTCAACATGCGATTGTTCGCCTCGTCGTAAGGCTGCAGGCTGCTGTGGACCTTGAAGGGATATATAAGGGAGCTCCGATCCGAAGGATCCCCTTGTGGCTCGTTGACTTTCACTGGCTCTTTCTCGGGGTCGAATTCCTCGGTTATCAAGTGATACTCCATGGTGCCGTTATACCAATGATAGTCGGGAACCACATTCTTTCCCCACTGGAAGCTACCTTTTCTGGTGTCGTAAATCGGCCTGTTAAGATCCCCGTCCTCCTTTATCAAGAGTGAGCCGTCTTCAGCGAACCTGCCCGCTTTCGACCAGTCCCAGGACATCTTTGTGGGAATTTCCCTGGCGAATTCCGGAATGTGGCAGCTCTGGCAAGACACCGTTTCCGTGTGGTCGTTCGCCTTATGTCCGTTTGGATGAGGTGCTGAGGAATGACAGGAAACACAGGTGATGCGGGAGATTTCCTCCGGATCAAGAAAGGGTGACTCTCTTTCGGGTAGAGCTGGAATCTTGTAGCAGCGTCCGGCTATGTGGTGCTCTTCCGTGGTATGGCATCTGGTACAGGTAAAGTCCGGGCCGTCTTCCTGTGAAGTCATGTGCACGTCCAGCTCTCGGGGAGGGTCGAGCAGAGAGGAATCCAGGTCTCCCTGTTTCACTCCGTCACCTCCTCCACCGTAGAAATGGCAGGACCCGCAGTTTCTTCGCGAGGGCTCGGACACTGATTGAGCTACCTTGTTGAAGTCCGGCGGATGGAAGGTCCTGCCTCCGAACTCCCTTTCTTCCTCAACCGGATGCCCTGCCCCGGCAGGGAACTTCTCGTAGGTCCCAGTCTGCTCGTGGCAGACGAGGCAGTCCACATTCCTCTCCGCCTCGAAGTCGAAGGTTTCGTCCTGGTATCCGTAACCTGCATGACAAGAGGTGCAACGAGCCTCGTTGCTCTGGATCTTCATTCAGAAATTGTTCAGGGTAAGGCCTATCTTGCCCATAACTCCCTCAGGGTCTGCCGGGCATATCCACCTCCAATGGATGGTCTCCTGGACTTGGGATGCTGCCTTGTTGTGGCAGGAAAGGCAGGTTTCGGTTACTTCCGGTCCGGACTGGAAATCCTGCTGCAGGGAGGGAAAACTGCTGTGATCGGCAGTGGTCCAGGGTCGAGCAGTGGGGAATACCACTCCCTCAGTGTCGCCTTCCTGCAACTGCACCTCCCCCTCTGTGGAAAAAGCGGGAGACGCGCACAGCGCAATGACTGCAAGCGCAGTAGCCCAGAAAAAAGCGAGAAATCGGGTGCTCATGGTATCACTCCGTGCTCCGTCTGCTCTGAATAGATTACCCCCAAGTCACTTTTTTGAATTGCCGAAGCAATTATTGTACCATAGGCCTTACCCGAAGCATGCATCGCTCAACTCAGATCTGTTCAAGTGGAATGAATTACGTTCAATTACAGATTCGCGGCTAACTGCTTGGACACGGCAATGGCGAATATTTATTCCTCTGAGAAACCCCAAAAGGCAAGGCTTTGAAGGGCGATCATTTCGAATTGGTGTTTTTTTGGGGTATGGCTGTTTTTCTGGGCTTTCTTTTGGGGATCTCTATACTGGTGCAGCATTGCTACGCAATTCATCGACATAAGTGCATTTGAGCAACTTTTTTTGGTCATGGCTCTCGCTCTGAGCTGTTAGGAGGGGAGGCTGCCAGCAAGCTGAGGAAGGGATAGTCCAGCTCGGGTGGGATAATGTGGATAGTGGACAAGGTGAAATTGTGGCTTGCCTGATCCCTTAATTGGTGTGCAAGGAATCCGGTCCCCACAACATTGCCTCTCAAGAATTTTAGCCCAGCAGAGATGCTCGCTTTGGTCATGTGGATCCAGAAAAGAAATCATAGGGTGTATCTATCGCATCGAAAGAAATTACCCGGAAAAACTAAACTCATCAATTAGTTGTCGTTGTAGGGCTAATGATTCCTTCAAATAGTAATCCATTCAGAATCCCTAGTGGACTACTGTCAGGGGATAGACGTAATCATTTTAAATAAAGTTAACTACTTCTGGAGTTGATCTCCATATTGTACGGGACTGCAATGATGCGCCTGCAAAAAGTCTTTTTTGCAGGCGCAGATGTCAGAAGACAGAGGACGGATGACCCCAGTGAAACAAAGACAAGGTTTCACCCCGGT
>CAYSPQ010000135.1:0-5219 GCA_964432965.1 uncultured Desulfohalobiaceae bacterium | reverse complement strand
AGGTGGCAGAGCCACCGGCTCATAACCGGAAGGTCCCAGGTTCAAATCCTGGTAGGCCCATCAGCCATTGCAAGTCTTCACCGAATATCAACGGAATCGGACTGGCTGTGGCCGGTCCGATTCCCTTTCTCTCCTGCAAAGTCAAACCCGAGTTCGGCCGGGATGAGGAAAAAGTGCAATCCGAATCCGTGATCGAGGCAATCGAATCGGTGGCGGATCCTAATCTGGCGGAAAGTTGGGATCAAAGCGGAATCCAGGTCGCCGCCCCCAGAAGAAGCATCCACCGCCTAGCCGTAAGCCTTGATCCCACTCCTTCCATACTCCGCCAAGCCCTTGCATGGCATGCAGACTTTATCCTGACCCATCATCCACTCAGTCTTAATCCTCAGCTTCCAGCTAAGCTGGACTCTTATCACGCTTGCCTGCATTTGCTTCTGAATAACGATCTCTGGCTCTATTCCGCGCACACCATCCTGGATGTTCGCACGTTGGGGCCAGTGTCCTGGCTGGCCAAGGAACTGGGGATTATAGATCTCACCCCGGTACAGGAATCGGAAAACTCCCGAGCTTCCACCATGGAGGAGCCGGTGGGCCTTGGAGTCATGGGCCGCTGCCGGACGGCCATGACCTGGTCTGGTTTGAGCTCCGAATTGAGCAGGGCAACTGGTCTTGCCAGCTGGCGCAGAGCCGGCACCCCACCGCAGCACGTGCACCGCGTCGCCTATTGTCCCGGATCCGGCATGAATTTGGCGCAGGGAGCCTTTGCGCAGGGAGCCGATGTTTTCATCTCCGGAGAGTTAAAGTATCATACGGCCCAGGAGCTGGAAGGACTCGGCTTGACCCTGGATATGGGCCATTTCTCCCTGGAAGAGATCATGATGCAAACCTGGACGGAACAACTAAGATCCGCAATGGAGCCGGAAAAGGTTAAGGTAGCCTTTTTTCCCGGTCACGACCCGATAACCTGCGACATCTGACCCAAGACAGCCCTATACCGGCCAGACTTGAGCCGTGCGCCTTGATTGCGGATCTGGAACAGATAAACGTTTATGTCTTTCGGTTCAAGGTGGCCATAGATCTGCAAAACAGGAAATGGCTCCTGATTTCGAATAGAAACCGACAAGGAGGAGGGCTTGAATCTGATCAGGCAAATCGAACAATTGATTGTGCTGCAAAAGGTGGACAACGAGATTGTCAATCTGAAGAAGAAGCTAGAGGAAGCCCCCAAGGAGATGGCTTCCATCCAGGAAAAACTGGAGACCCAGAAACAGCAGCAGAGCCAGGTGGAGGAAAAGATCTCCATGCTCCGCCAGCAGGAGCAAAAGCTGAACAGGGAAATCGAGGAGGACAATCAGCGCATCAAGCGGAGCAAGAACAAGCTGATGATGGTGGAGAACAGCAAGGAATATCACGCCATGATGCGGGAAATGGACAATCTGGAAAAGACCAATCGCCTGCGCGAGGAGGAGAAGCTAGCTGTGGAGGAGGATTTGGCCACCCAGAACAATCTCAAGTCCTCCATCGACAGTGAAGTGGAAAAGCTGGAAAAAGAGCTGGAGAGTAGGCAGAAGGGAATGGACGACCAGCTTAACGGGGCTCAGGCGAAACTGGATGAATTGCAGCAAAAACGCGACGAAGCTATTAACGTTATTCCCCGCCCCATTCTCAGCCGCTACGAGTTTATTCGCTCCCGCTTGTCCAACCCCGTTATCGTGCCAGTGCAAAACGGCATTTGCACCGGATGCTATATCAGCATTCCTCCCCAGAGTTTCGTGGAGCTGCAAAAGGGCGAACAGATACTCAACTGCCCCAACTGTCAACGACTGATCTTCTGGGAGAATCACTTCTCCGACAACGGAGACCAGGAGCAGCAGCAGTAAAACCATCCTGCCGGGAAACCGGCACTGTTCCTTCACCACGCGCACACGGTAGCGGGACAAGGCAGCCACCTGGCAGCTGACAAATCTGAACTCCCTGTTCAATCACTATCGCCAACCACATCTGTCCAGTCCGAGCTCCGAGCAGGGCAATGGGAACAGCTCATGCAACTCTGGACTATTCTACTGGCCGGGGGCCGGTCCACCCGCCTGGGCTCGCAAGGGGCAAAGAAACAGTTCCTGCTGTGGAAAAAAAGACCCCTGTTCTGGAACTGTGCCTTGACCTTCGCGGCCATACCCTCCATACACGGCATTGTCTTTGTCTTCCCCCCGGATGAATACCAGGAGCACATGGCTTGGGTGCAAAAAGCCATCCAATTGGACGCTCTGGGGCTGGAATATGCTTTTGCCCGGGGAGGACAGCGGCGGCAGGATTCCGTTGCCTCCGGCCTGCAATCACTTCCCAAAGATTGCAGCCATGTTCTGGTTCACGATGCAGCCAGGCCCCTAGTCAGCCCGGATCTTATCCAGAGCGTTCTCACCCCGCTTTTCCAGGGAGCCCTGGCTGCAATTCCGGCTTTGCCGGTTACTGACACCATAAAGCGCCGGCAAGGAGAATCTGTTTACAGCCTGCCCCGCCATGAGCTTTATGCGGCGCAAACCCCACAAGGTTTCCAGCGAACCGTGCTGTTGCAGGCACACGAGATGGACGTCCCCAGCGGGGGTGAAGCAACGGACGACGCCAGCCTGGTGGAAGGATTGGGGTACAGGGTGGACCTGGTGCAGGGAGAAGAGGGGAATATCAAGATCACCACGGAATGTGACCTGCAGAAATTGCAGGAGGACGACGAGTCGAGTACAATCTGTTCGGGATGGGGCTTCGATGTCCACCGCTACGGCGGAGAGCGGAGTTTCAAGCTCGGCGGAGTGGCCATACCGGAGGGCCCTTCAGTTAAGGCCCATTCCGACGGAGACGCCGCCCTGCATGCGATCATGGACGCGATACTTGGCTGCCTGGGCCGGGGTGACATCGGGGATCACTTTCCGGATACCGACCCCAGATACGAGGGAACAAACAGCACCGTCCTGCTCAACGAAATCCTGAGCATGGCCCTTGAGGACGGATTGAGCTTGAAGCACCTGGATCTTACCCTCATTTGTCAGCACCCCAAACTGGGATCCTGGAAAAGAAGTATCAAGCAGAACCTGGCTCGGCTGCTAAATCTGGATTCCGGGCAGATCAATGTCAAGGCCACCACAGAGGAGGGGCTGGGGTTTACAGGACAGGGGGAAGGTATTAAGGCTGTGGCTCAAATAGTGGGCATCAGGACAGACAAGCGTTAGCCCTTTTTATCTGAAAGCCCCCTTTTTAGGACAAGAACTGGCTGCCTTGGCTAATTTCCCTGAATTTGTCACGACTGATGCAACTGCAAAAATCATAAACTCAACTCATCAGCACAAATTAAGACAAATAAGTATTTGATGTTACTTAACACTTAACACCGCCTGCAAAAAGGTTTTTTTGCAGGCGCATCACGACTTTCGTATCCCGGTGTCTTACAGCCCAACGTCAGGAAAACTTTGACGGAAACAGTCGGTTTAACAGCCCAACATAACTCTGGACAATGTAACAGTTTGAGCACATTCTAATACAAAGGTAATTGCATGCAAGTCTACAACAGCGAGACTCGCCGCAAGGAGCCGTTCCAACCTCGCGAAGAGGGGAAGGTCGCCATCTATGTCTGCGGCATAACTGCATACGATATTTGCCACATTGGCCATGCCCGGGCGGCAGTGGTCTTCGACGTGCTGGTTCGTTTCCTGCGCGCCAAGGGGTACAGGGTTGTGTTCGCCCGCAACTTTACAGACGTGGACGACAAGATCATCAATCGGGCTGTCGAGGAGGAAGTTAGCTCCGAGGAAGTGGCGGAAAAATACATCCGCTTCTTCTCCCGGGATATGGAGCGCCTGGAAGTTTTGCAGGCCGACTTCGAGCCCCGAGCCACGGAATATATTCAGCAAATGCAGGATTTGATCCAGAAACTTCTGGACAAGGGTTACGCCTACAGCACCCCGCAGGGGGACGTTTATTTCCGGGTGCGCTCCTTTCCCGACTACGGGAGTCTTTCCGGACGCGACGTGGAGGAGCTAAAGGCAGGCATCCGCATAGATCCCGGTGAAGACAAGGAGGATCCCCTGGATTTTGCCTTGTGGAAGCGGGCCAAGCCAGAGGAACCCGCCTGGCCGAGCCCTTGGGGCGAGGGAAGGCCGGGTTGGCACATCGAATGCTCGGCCATGAGCCAGGAGCTTTTGGGGCTGCCCATTGATATCCACGGCGGGGGTCAGGACCTCATCTTTCCCCACCACGAAAACGAAAGGGCGCAAAGCAAGGCCGCCAGCGGGACGGATTTCGTCCGCTACTGGATGCACAACGGCTACGTGCTGGTCAACAACGAAAAGATGTCCAAGTCCCTGGACAACTTTGTGACCCTGCCCGATATATTCCCTCACTATCCGCCCGAGGTTCTGCGCTTCTTTCTTCTGGGCAAGCACTATCGCAGCCCCCTGGATTTCACCTGGTCGGCAATGCAGGATTCGGAAAGGGGATTAAAGAGGATCTACCAAACACGCAGCTCTGTGGAGAAGACCCTGCAGCAGGAAAAGCCCAAGGCCGAGGGCGACCTGCCCGCGGAGCTTCTGCAGGAGGCGGAAAGCCTTCTGCAGAGCTGCTGGGACAAGCTGGATGACGACTTGAACACCGCTGCCTGCATAGGTGACGTGTTCAGCCTGGTGCGCACCGCAAACAGGATCCTGGAGAACCAGGCCTGGCGCAGGTCGCAGCAGGGGCGCGAACTCCTGGTAAGGATAGGGGAGGGTATACAGCTTTTGGGCCAAACCTTGCACGTGTTCCACAAGGAGCCCTTCGCTTTCCTGGATGAGCTGCGTCGCTTCAAGGCGGGAAGGCAAGGCATAGATCCCCGGGAAGTGGAGAATCTTCTCCAGCAAAGGCAGGAGGCCCGCAGGAACAAGGACTTTCAGCTTGCGGACTCTCTAAGGGACCAATTGGCCGACATGGGCGTTACAGTCCAGGATGGCCCGGAGGGAAGCTCCTGGGATGTGCAATAGCAGCCCTTTTCACTCCTGCCGGTTCCTTCTCGCCCGGCAACCAGGGAGGAAGCCATGAGCAAGGAACTGATCGCCCTGCAACAAATAGCGGAGAACAAGATCCGGGAGGCTCAGCGCAACGGCGAGCTGGACGACCTGCCCGGAGAGGGAAAGCCGCTGGAGCTGGATGACGACTCCCATATCCCTTCGGAGTTGCGCCTTGCCTACCGTATCCTG
>CAYSPQ010000134.1:0-5239 GCA_964432965.1 uncultured Desulfohalobiaceae bacterium | reverse complement strand
CTCGGACAAAACCCAGCTTCTACCTGAGCCCGAAACCTCTGCAAGTGCAATTTTGGACAACAGGGGTGGCTCAGCATATTTGCCACATCCGATTCGTTATTCATGAGAACCGTGTTGCTTCCAGACAGGGTTTATTCACCAGCGATCGCTGCATGGTGAACAAAAACAAAGACAGCACCGCAGGTGCAGGGATATTTATGGCGCAAGACCAAGACAAGCTTGAAGAAAGCAACCTGAACGGCACAGAAGAATCTGACCTGGAGGGAAGCGAAGAGCTTACAGAGGACATCGTGGCAGGGGAGGATGAGGCCCCGGTTCAGGTTAAAGGGTCCCTCCCCATGCCTCAGCCGGATAAGCACCCTACTGCTCGCGACGCGCTGAGCCAGTACCTCAAGGAAATAAACAAGTTCCCTACTCTGGAGCCAGAAGAGGAATACGAGCTGGCCCGAAGGGTTCAGGAGGAACAGGATCAAGATGCTGCTTTTCGGCTTGTCACCTCCCATCTGCGTCTTGTGGTCAAGATCGCCATGGAATTTCAGAAAAGATGGATGAAGAACGTGCTCGAGCTCATCCAGGAAGGAAATGTGGGTCTCATGAAGGCGGTACAGAAGTTCAATCCGGAACGCGGAATCAAGTTCTCCTATTATGCCGCTTTTTGGATCAAGGCCTACATCTTGAAATTCATCATGGACAATTGGCGCATGGTCAAGATAGGTACCACCCAGTCCCAAAGGAAGCTGTTTTACAATCTAAGCCGAGAGCGCCAGCGATTGGAAAACCTGGGATTCTCTGTGGACGAGGCCACACTGTCGCAGACCCTGGATGTGAGCAAAGAAGAGGTGGTGGAAATGAGCCAGCGTATGGGGCAGCACGACCTCTCCCTGGACACTCCCTATTCCGAAGACTCCGCAACCACACGCTTGGATATGCTGCCCGCACTGGATGCAAGCGCGGAGGAACAGCTTTCCAGACAGGAAATCAGCCAAAGCCTGCAAAAGCACTTGCAGGAAATAATTCCCAGTTTGAGCGAGAAGGAGCTGGACATACTGCACAATCGGCTTCTTGCCGACTCTCCGATTACGCTAAGGGAGATCGGGGACAAGTACGGGATTACCAGAGAGAGGGTTCGACAAATAGAGAATCGGCTTTTGGGCAAGCTCAAAGAGCATATGACCAGATCTGTGGACGACTTTTCCTCGGATTGGATACCCCATGAATAACTTATTGGACTTTATTCAGAAGGAAGCCAAGGACTATGCTCGGGGAAAGCGCCTGAGCTTTTACGATGACCTCGCCCCGGAACTGTCTTATTCCAGGAAAGTTTTCTTCGACCACCCACTAATCTTGCGTTGCTGTGAAGATGTCCTGCCCTTTTTGAACGACGATTACGGTCACGGAATCAGGCATTCCAAAAACGTAGCCATAGAAGCGGGGGCTATCATCCTGGCGGAATCCTTCACCGAGAGCCAGCATCATTGTCGGCATCTGGTGATCCTGGCCCAAGTATCCGCTTTGCTCCACGACATTTGCCGTCTGGAACCCAATCATGCCAGGGAGGCCTCCAATCTCGCGCCCAGGATCCTCAAGGACTATCCATTGGGCGACAGGGATCTGGAAATGATCCAAACAGCGATCAATCAGCACGAGGCCTTCCAGCCTTACACACCTCCACAAGATCCGGATGAGGGGCTGCTTGTCGCCAGCCTCTACGATGCGGACAAGTTCCGCTGGGGCCCGGACAACTTCATTACTACCCTGTGGGAAATGTGCGACTATGAGGAATGGCCCTTGAAGAAAATACTGGAGAAATTCCCCCAGGGCCTGAGAACAATAGAATCCATATCCGTTACCTTTCGCTCCGGCACGGGCCAGATCTACGGACCGGAATTCAGCGACACCGGACTGGAGATAGGCAACTTTGTATACAGAAGGCTGAAACAGCTTTTGAATGAAAACAGCAGAGAAGCTCAAAACCTTAATTCCAGGAATTAAGAAATATTCCGTCCATGCGATATATAACTCCTCTTCTTTTCCTGGGCCTGGCAGTCTCGCTTCTCCTCTTTGGAGGAGGATGCGCCTCTCCCACGCAGCAGAAAAGTATTCCAGAGCCGGAACCCATAAGCTCTGATGCACTAGCCACATTTTATTATCTCAAATATCTTCAACTCGAAGGAACCGGCTCCCCGGACGAGGCCCGGAACGCCCTGCATAAGGCCATTGAGCACGATCCCGCCCCGGAGCTCTACATAGAATTGGGAAGGCACTTTTGGCACAGGGAGGAAGCCGAGCAGGCCAAGAAAGCGATTCAGTCCGGGTTGCGGAATTTCCCGGGTAACTCGGAGCTGATGCGCCTTCTAGCCCGGTTGTACTTGGAAAGGGAGGAACTGGAAAACGCAACCGCCCTTCTAGATGTGTATCTGCGAAAACACCAAGCAGATCAGGACACAATAGCCGATCTGGGGCGGATATATCTCGAGCAGCAGCGCTACCGGGAAGCCCAGAGGCTTCTACAACACGTGCAACAAAAGGAACGAAAGCCCTCAACCCACTATCTTCTCGGAGAGAGCTTTCTAGGCTTGGAGGAATTCCAGGCTGCCATCCGTCACTACCGAAGGGCGGTGGAAGGGGATCCTCAGTTCCTGGAAGCCTGGAGCCGTCTAGGAAGGGTCCATCAGGAGCTGAATGAGTTCGCCAAGGCGGAAGAGGCCTATTCCACTGTGCACGAGCAGGGGAAAAACGGGCCGAATTTGCTGCTCGAGCTCGCCAACCTCAACCTCAAGTTGAACAAGCCGGAAAGGGCCATGGATTACGTGCGCAACGGCCCCCGGAAAAGCGATTTCCTCCTGCAGGCCTGCTCCTTTTTCCTGCGAGCTGAATTCTACGAACGAGCCCGGGGGCTCCTGGACATGCTCCCGGAAGGGGAGGAACAGAGCCCGCACAGCCTGTACTATCGGGCCATAATAGCCTTTCACCAGGACAACGCGCCCGAAAAGGCACTGCAGCATCTGGAAGAAATCCCGTCCAACTCACAGGTACAACAGAATCGTCTTCTTTTGCAGACACAAATCTTGTTCGAAAAAGACCGGATGGAAGCCGCCCTGGACAAAGCACGTCAGGGCAGACGCGACTTCCCTGGGGCCCACGCCTTTTGGGGTCTGGAGAGCAATATATTGATCGAGCTGGACCAAGTGGACAAGGCCCGGGACATCCTGGAGGAGGGTTTGCAGGAGCACTCCCGGGATCCGGAGCTTCTCTTTCAGCTTGGCTTTGTGGAGCACGAAGGGGGAAACCAGGAAAGGGCTCTGGAACTGATGCGCAGGGTCCTGGACAAGCAGCCTGACCATGACTCAGCCCTCAATTTCCTGGGCTACACCCTGGTGGAGCAGGAGCGCGATCTGGACAAGGCCGGAAGAATGATTCATCGAGCCCTGGAGCTCGATCCTGACAATCCCTACTACCTGGATTCCCTGGCCTGGTACTACTTCAAAAGGGACAAGCTCAAAAAAGCCTGGGAAACAATAAAAAAAGCGGTCTCCCAGGTAGGGGACGATCCCACTATTTGGGAGCATTACGGACGGATAGCGGAAAAGCTCAGCAAAAAGGAACAGGCACGCAAGGGATATGAAAATGCCCTAGAGCTGGAGCCGGAGACGGAAAAGGACCTGAAGGACAGGCTGGAGGGTCTGTCTGAATGAAAAAGCGTGCCTTCAGCCCGGTCTGCAATTTTATGTCTTCTCGGACAACCCTGCCCTGCTTCCTTGTCCTTTTTGCCCTGACCCTTTTTTTCCTTGGATGCGCACCCCCCTATGTGGAACATCCTCCCGACCCCGAGGAAACATCACCGGAGCAGCTATGGAGCCAATTCTGGTCTAGGCAGAAGGAGCATCACACCCCTGCAGCCTATTCCATGCAGGGGAGCCTGCATATTTTGACCCCGGATGAAGAAGGTCGCCTCAGTTACCGGTTGCATGGCAATCACCCCACTCCTGTTCAGCTACGGCTTAGTGCCGGATTCGGCACAACCGTGTCCGTCTGGGAGGTGCAAAGCGATCAGGTTCGGGTTTTCCTTCCCCGCGAGAACGAGGCCTATATCACCCGAGACACTAGACAAGCACTGGCTGCTCTGGGAATAGAACTGCCCTTTTCTCTGCCCGAGCTGCTGGAAATCCTGGCAGGGGACTGGGCCAATATTCTTTGGACAGAGCACGATCGAGCAGAATACCTGCAGGAAGAGGAAGGCTGGGCGTTCTTTCCGGAGCGCCCATCCAGGATAGATCGGATCATCCTGGACTACCGGGCTCGACTGATCTCCCTTTCCGGGAGCTGGCCCCAGCAGTGGAGCATTCGGCGCAGCGATTTCCAACAGGAAGACGGGTTCTTGATCAGCCGGAGGGGTGAACTGACAGCCGGAGAAGAACAAGAGATGATCTTGACCATGAATTCCTTTGAGCCTAATGAGGAGGTTTGGCCGGAAGAGGATCTGCGGATAACTCTTCCCGCGGACACAAAAATCAGGACCCTGATGGATTGATCCTTGCGCTGGGCTTGCAAGAAGAGGGGGACAGACTTACAGTCAAGTAACCCGCTCAAGTCAGTGAATAAAAGGAGGTGTCCTTCGATGGATAACAGCCGAAATCTCGAGCAAAGCGAACAAATCTCTTTTTTCGGAGCAGTTTCTTTGGGGCTCAAAGTGCTGTTCAGCGAGCTTTATTGGCAGACACTGCGTGGACTGCGCCTCTGGGAAATCAGGCAAATGCAGTCTAGATTGAGCCGTGAATACGAGAAGCTCGGCAGGCTTCTGGAGGACCAGGATCGGGAGGAGATGGATCCGGATATAGATCTGTGCCGCAAGCAGATAGACTTTCTCTCCAAAGAGGTGGAATTCTTACAGAGCCAACTGCAGAAACTGCGTCAGGACTTGATTTCCCGCAGAATCCAAAAATGGGGTCTGGAAAAAGAGGGCTAAATGAACATGGCACAGAGAAATATTATTCTCGGCTCCGATCACGCGGGGTATCCCTTGAAGTTAAAGTGCCTGCAGCACCTGCAGAGCCGGAATTATACCTGCGAAGATCTGGGCACCCATTCCCGGGAGAGCTGTGATTATCCTCACTTTGCCGAACTTGTCTGCTACAGGGTGCTGGAAACTGGATATTCGGGGATCCTGATCTGCGGGACCGGACTGGGCATGTCCATGTCCGCCAACCGTTTCCCCGGGATTCGGGCAGCTCTTTGCAAC